>CAZFET010000060.1:627-14054 GCA_964517545.1 uncultured Burkholderiaceae bacterium | reverse complement strand
GCGTGCTCCAGCGCACCGTGCAGCGGCCGTAGCCCACCGCGAGCTCGGGGTGGTGGTCCTCGACGTGGGCGATCCAGGCCACCGCGTTCACGAAGGCCATGGTGCGGTGATAGTCGGGGAACGAGAAGGTCTTCGCGATCGCGACGCCGTCGACGCTCCAGCCGGCGAGGCCGGCCAGGTGGGACGCCGCCGCGGCCGCGTCGAGGGGCAGGCCCTTCACCGGCACGCAGTGCCGCAGCGCTAGCGGATTCATCGCGCGGCGTTCCCCGGTGTGGCGAGGGCCGCCAGACGCTGCGCCGCCGGCGGGTGCGAGTAGTAGAAGCGCACGTACAGCGGGTCGGGCGTCAGCGTGGACGCGTTGTCCTCGTGCAGCTTCACCAGCGCGCTGGCGAGGTCGCGCGCGTCGGCGTTGGCGCAGGCATAGGCATCGGCCTCGAACTCGTGGCGGCGCGACAGCGCTGCGACGGCCGGCGCGACGAAGAAGCCGAACACCGGCACCACGAGCAGGAACAGCAGCAGCGCCAGCGCGTCGTTGGGCGCCGCGAGGTTGGGCTGCACGCCGAGGCCGACGTAGAACCAGCTCTGCCCGGCGAGCCAGCCGAGCAGCGCGAAGCCCGCGCCGCTGATCGCGACGGAGGCGACGATGCGTTGCGTGATGTGCCGCTTCTTGAAGTGCCCCAGCTCGTGCGCGAGCACCGCCTCCACCTCGCCGGGCGACAGGCGTGCGAGCAGGGTGTCGAAGAACACCACGCGCTTGGCCGCGCCGAGCCCGGTGAAGTAGGCGTTGCCGTGGGCCGAGCGGCGGCTGCCGTCCATCACGAACAGCCCCTTGGCGGCGAAGCCGCAGCGCGCGAGCAAGGCCTCCACGCGCTGGCGCAGCGCCTCGTCGGCCAGCGGCTCGAAGCGGTTGAAGATCGGCGCGATCACGGTCGGGTACAGCACCACGAGCAGCAGCTGCACGCCCGTCCATGAGACCCACGCGGCCAGCCACCACCACGCGCCGGCCGCGCCCATGATCCACAGCAGCAGCGCCGCGATCGGCATGCCCACCGCGGCGCCGACCGCGAGCGACTTCAGCAGGTCGGTGGCGTACAGCCGCCAGTTCATGCGGTTGAAGCCGAAGCGCTGCTCCACCTTGAAGGTGCTGTAGATCTCGAACGGCAGGTCGAGCGCGCCGGCGACGAGCGAGAACGCGGCCACCAGCGCCAGCTGGTACGCCATGTCGCCGAAGCGCGGCTGCACCGCGTCGCGCAGCGCGACGTTGAGCGCGTCGAGGCCGCCGAGCAAGGTCCAGCCGACCAGCAGCGCGCTGCCCCACGCGGTGGCGACGAGGCCGAGGCGGCCGCGCGCGAGCGTGTAGTCGGCCGCCTTGCGATGCGCGTCGGGGCCGACCGCGGCGGCGAAGGCGTCGGGCACGCGCTCGCGATGCGCCGCCACGTGACGCATCTGCCGCGTGGCGAGCCAGTACTTCAGCACGAGCGACGCCGCCAGCGCGGCGGCGAACAGCAAGGTCCAGGCGGAGGCGGTGTCCATCGGCCGCAAGTGTAGGTCGCGCGCTCGGCGAGAATCACATTTCGCCGAACGACCACGAGCCCCGCATGACCGACTCGCCGCTGCCGCCCTCAGACGACAACCTGGTCTGGATCGACCTCGAGATGACGGGCCTGTCGCCCGAGCGCGACCGCATCATCGAGATCGCGGTCGTCGTCACCGACGCGCAGGTCACGCGACGCGTCGAAGGTCCGGTGATCGCCGTGCACCAGAGCGATGCCGTGCTCGACGCGATGGACGCGTGGAACAAGGGCACGCACGGGCGCAGCGGGCTGATCGACCGCGTGAAGGCTTCGCCCTGGGACGAGGCCGCGGCCGAGGCGCAGGTGCTGGCGTTCCTGCGGCAGTTCGTCGGCGAGCGCAAGAGCCCGATGTGCGGCAACACGATCTGCCAGGACCGCCGCTTCCTCGCGCTGCACATGCCGGCGCTCGAGGCGTGGTTCCACTACCGCAACCTCGACGTCAGCACCTTGAAGGAGCTGGCGCGGCGCTGGAAGCCGTCCGTGCTCGACGGCGTGAAGAAGGCGCAGTCGCACACCGCGCTGGCCGACGTGCACGAGTCGATCGACGAACTGCTGCACTACCGGCAGCACTTCCTCGCGCCGTAGCGCGAGGAATGGGTGCGATGCCTCGCGCCGTAGCGCGAGGAGCCGGTGCGATGCCTCGCGCCGTAGCGCGGGGAGTGGGTGCGATGCCTCGCGCGCCGTAGCGCGAGGCACCGTCGCAGCGGCGGACGGCCCCGGCGAGGCCGCCCGCGCGTCCGTCACATGCCGACGATCTGGCGCTCGCGCGACTGCTCCATCGCCGACTTGCGCAGCGCGGCCGCGGCTTCGGCGCGGATCTGCTCGCGCTCGCGCGTCGACGCGACGGGCTTCCATGCGTCGGGGCCTTCGGTGCCGGCCATGTAGCGGCCGTCGGCCATGGCCTGGCGCACTTCGGCGATCACGGCGGCGCGGGTCTTGATGCTCGCGGACTCCTGCGGGAACACGGTGGCTTCCTGCGCCTGCGCGAGGCCGGCGGCGGCGAAGGTGGCGAGGGCGAGGGTGGTGCGGATCAGGTTCATGGCGGTCTCCGGTCGAAAGGGTCGAAAGGGTTTCGGGTTCGGGCCGGGTGCCTGCACCTTGCAGTTCACCCGACACATCCCCCAATACGCAGCCTTCGCCGATCCGGATGCACCGGACGGTAAGAATCTGAACTGATCAGTTCAGTCTTCAGTTCGGGCCGTCCGCGTCCGCGTCGTGTCAGACGTCGACCGCGAGCAGTTCCACCTCGAACCACAAGGTCGCGTTGGGCGGGATCACGCCGCCGGCGCCGCGCGCGCCGTAGCCGAGCTGCGGCGGGATGCGCAGCAGCCGCGTGCCGCCGACCTTCATGCCGGCCACGCCTTCGTCCCAGCCGCGGATCACCATGCCGGCGCCGAGCTCGAACTCGAACGGGTCGCCGCGGCGCTTGCTCGAGTCGAACGGCCGGTCCTTCGAGCCGCCGGCGTCGAGCCAGCCGGTGTAGTGCACGCGCACGCGCTGGCCGGTGCGGGCTTCGTCGCCGCTGCCGGCGAGGGTGTCCTCGTAGCGCAGGCCGCTGGGTGTCTCGTTCATCGTCGGTCCTCGTCGGTGGAGGCGGGCATCATGCCAGCCAGCGCGCGCGCCACTGCGCCACCGCGTCGGCCAGCCACGACGCCAGGTCGCCGCCGCGCGGGTCGATCCCGAGCACGCGCGCGGCGGTGAGCAGCGCCTCGAGCGGCCGCGACGCATCGAACGCCACGGCGCCGTTCTGCTTCGACAGCTTCTGGCCGTCGGGGCCGAGCACCAGCGGCAGGTGCAGGTAGCGCGGCGTCGGCAGGTCGAGCACGCGCTGCAGATGGATCTGCCGCGGCGTGTTGTCGGCGAGGTCCTCGCCGCGCACGACGTCGGTGATGCCTTGCGCGGCGTCGTCCACCACCACCGCGAGCTGGTACGCGAACAGCCCGTCGGCGCGCTTGAGCACGAAGTCGCCGACGTCGCGCGTGACGTTCTGCTGCTGCGCGCCGAGGCGCCGGTCGAGCCAGCCGACGACCAGCGCCGACTCGTCGCCCGGCGCCGGCGTGGCCCGGACCCGCCATGCGCGCGCGGCCTTGCCGTGCAGACCCGTGCGGCAGGTGCCGGGGTACACCAGCTCCGCGTGCCGCGCGCGGGCGACGCCGCGTGCGCGCCAGGCGTCCTCGATGTCCTTGCGCGAGCAGCCGCAAGGGTAGGCCCAGCCGCGCGCGACGAGCGCCTCGAGCGCCGCGGCGTAGCGCCCGATGCGCTCGGACTGGCGCAGCACGGGCGCGTCGCTCGCGAGGCCGCAGGCGGCGAGCTGCGCGAGGATCGTCTGCTCGGCGCCCGGCACGCAGCGCGGCGTGTCGACGTCCTCGATGCGCACGAGCCAGCGGCCGCCGTGCGCGCGCGCGTCGAGCCACGAACCCAGCGCCGCCACGAGCGAGCCCGCGTGCAGCGGACCGGTGGGCGAGGGCGCGAACCGGCCGACGTAGCTCAGATCAAGGTCCCCGCGTGGCGCTCGATCAGCGCGCGGCGCGTGGCCGGGCTCTCGAGCTGCTGCAGCCACCACTGCAGCGCCAGACCCTGCATCGCCTGGCGCTCGCTGCGCCACGCGTAGTGCAGCTTGGCGTTGAAGGGCGGACGCGCCGTGCGCTTGGCGACCAGTCGACCCGCCTCGACCAGCGAGCGCACCATCGGCTCGGGCAGGAAGCCGCAGCCGAGGCCGCGGATCTGCGCCTCGATCTTCGCTTCGAGCGTGGGCACGGTCAGCACGTCCTGGCCGGGCAGCAGGTTCACCGTCAGCGGCGTCAGCCGCTGCGCGCTGTCGCTCACCGCCACCGCCCGGTGGCTCAGCAGCACGTCGTCGGTGATCGGCTCGGGCGCGCCGGCCAGCGGATGGTGCGGCGCGACGACCAGCACGAACGGCACCACGCCGTACTCGCGCAGTTCGATGCCGCCCGGGTTGGCGAACTCGCCCGACACGCCGATCGCGATGTCGGCCGCGCCGCTGACGAGCGCCTCCCACGTGCCGGCCAGCACCTCGACGCGCAGGCGCAGCCGCGTGCCGGGGCCGTCGGGCGACTCGTCGGGGCGCAGCGCGTAGAACGCCTCGAACAGCTCGAACAAGGTGGGCCTCGACACGATGCCGTCGGCCGCGATCGACAGCTGCGTCTCCCAGCCGCAGGCCACGCGCCGCACGCGGTTGGCCACGGCGTCCATCTCGTGCAGCAGGCGGCGGCCCTCGCGCAGCAGTTCCTCGCCGGCGGCCGTGAGCTGGGCCTGGCGCGAACTGCGGTCGAACAGCAGCACGTCCAGCGCGTCCTCGAGCTGCCGCACGCTGTAGGTCAGCGCCGAGGGCACCTTGCCCAGCTCGCGCGCGGCCGCGGCGAAGCTGCCGGTGCGCGCGATGGTGTCCATCATCGCGAGCGCCTCGGGTGTCAGGGCGTTGCGGCGGTCCGGCATGGGCATCGTTCGGATCGTTTGAATGATGCCATCAAGGGCAGGCGGTCGATGGCGCGGCAGGGCGCTCCGACAGTCGGTGCATCGCAAGGGCATCGCCATGATCACGCTTCGCAAGTCCACCGAAAGAGGCTACGCCGACCACGGCTGGCTCAAGAGCCACCACAGCTTCTCGTTCGCCGACTACCACGACCCGGCGCACATGGGCTACCGCAACCTGCGCGTCATCAACGAAGACCGCATCGCGCCGGGCACCGGCTTCGGCACGCACGGCCACCGCGACATGGAGATCGTGAGCTACGTGCTGTCGGGCGCGCTCGCGCACCGCGACAGCATGGGCCACGGCGAGACCATCCGTCCCGGCGAGGTGCAGCGCATGAGCGCCGGCAGCGGCGTGCTGCACGGCGAGTACAACCACTCGCCCGACCAGGTCACGCACTTCCTGCAGATCTGGATCCTGCCGTCGCGCCTCGGCATCGCGCCCGGCTACGAGCAGAAGGCGTTCGCCGACGCCGACAAGCGCGGCCGCCTGCGCCTCGTGGCCAGCCCCGACGGCGCCGACGGCTCGGTGACGCTTCACGCCGACGCGCGGCTGTACGCCGGCCTGTTCGACGGCGCGGAGCGCGCCACGCTCGCGCTGCCGGCGGGCCGCCACGGGTACGTGCACGTGGTGCGCGGGTCCGTCAGCGTGAACGGCCAGCCGCTTGCGGCCGGCGACGCGGCGAAGCTCGACGACGAGCCCGCACTGACCCTCGCCGACGGACACGAGGCCGAGGTGCTCGTGTTCGACCTCGCCTGATCTTGCTTCCACCGTCCGCCTTCAAGTCCTCTCACCCTACTGGAGATACCCCATGAACGACTCACTGCGCAACGCGATCACCCTGGCAGCCCGCGTGCTGCTCGCGCTCATGTTCCTGCTGGCCGGCTTCGGCAAGATCGGCGGCTTCGAGGGCACGGCCGGCTACATCGCGTCGAAGGGCCTGCCCGCACCCGGCCTGCTGGCCGTGGGCACGATCGTCGTCGAGATCGGCGCCGGCCTCGCGCTCATGCTCGGCCTGTTCACGCGCTGGGCCGCGCTGGCGCTGGCCGTCTTCACCCTGCTGGCCAGCCTGATCTTCCACGCCTACTGGGCGATGCCGGCCGAGCAGCAGATGATGCAGCAGCTGCTGTTCATGAAGAACACGGCGGTGATCGGCGGCATGCTCGCGCTCGTCGCCTTCGGCGCCGGCGCGTGGAGCCTCGACGCGCGCCGCGGCGCGGCCTGAGCGGCCGGCACCGCGACCCGACGGGAGACCCGCATGAGCGACATCGTCATCGTCTACCACAGCGGCTACGGTCACACGAAGCGCGTCGCCGAAGCCGTGGCCGAAGGCGCGAAGGCGCCGCTGATCGCCATCGACGCCGACGGCCACGTGCCCGACGACACCTGGGACCGGCTGGCCCGCGCCCGGGCCGTCGTGTTCGGCGCGCCCACGTACATGGGCGGCCCGTCGTGGCAGTTCAAGAAGTTCGCCGACGCGTCCAGCAAGGTGTGGTTCACGCAGGGCTGGAAGGACAAGCTCGCCGCCGGCTTCACCACCTCGTCGGCGATGAGCGGCGACAAGCTGTCGACCTTGCACTATCTGTACACCTTGTCGCAGCAGCACTCGATGCTGTGGGTGAGCCTGGGCCAGATGCCCAGCAACCTGAAGGCGCACGGCCGCGACGACCCCAACTACAACGGCGGCTACAGCGGCCTGATGTCGACCACGCCGGCCGACGCGCCGCCCGAGGACGTGCCGGCCGGCGACCTGGTGACGGCGCGCCGCTTCGGCGCGCGCATCGCCGAGGTGGCCGCGAAGTTCGCCGGCTGAGCGCGCGCCGGCGCGCACGACGCGGCGTGTCCGCATGGACGCGAGCGCGCGCCGGCCGCTATAAAGGGCGGCCATGACCTCCGCGCCGCTCGCCGTGCTCACGCTGCTGCCCTGGCCCGACTGGGTCGCGCTCGCGGTCTTCTTCGCCGGCTGGGTCGGCTACGCCACCTTTGCGCGGCGCCGCGCCAGCGTGCAGCCCTCGGTGCTGGCGGCCACCAACGCCGAGCGCCGGCGCTGGATGCTGCGCACCACGTGGCGCGAGAACCGCGTGATCGACGGCGTGGTGGTGCAGAACCTGTCGACCAGCCCGAGCTTCTTCGCGTCGACCACCATCCTCATCATCGGCGGCCTGCTCGCCGTGCTGTCGACCACCGAGAAGGCGAGCGAGCTGGTGCAGGACCTGCCGTTCGCCGCGCGCACCTCGGTGCTCGTGTTCGACCTGAAGGTGCTGCTGCTGACCGGCATCTTCGTCTACGCGTTCTTCCGCTTCACGTGGAGCCTGCGCCAGTACAGCTTCGGCGCGATCTTGCTGGCCGCGGCGCCCGACGCGCAGGACTTCGCGGCCGAAGGCGAGCGTGCGCAGGCGCTGCGCGAGGCGTTCGCCGACCGCGCCGGGCGCGTGGTGGGACTCGCCGCCGAGACCTTCAACGACGGCCTGCGCGCCTACTACTTCGCGTTCGCCGCGGTGGCGTGGTTCTTCTCGCCGCTGGCCTTCATGATCGGCACCGCCGGCGTCGTGTGGATCCTGTACCAGCGCGAGTTCCGCTCCGAGGTGCTGCAGGCGCTCACGCGGCCCGATCGCGGGCCAGACGCAGGCCGCTGAACTGCCACTGCGCCGGCGGCGGGAAGAAGTTGCGGTAGCTCGCGCGCACGTGGCCGGCCGGCGTGACGCACGAGCCGCCGCGCAGCACGGTCTGGCTGCACATGAACTTGCCGTTGTATTCGCCCACCGCGCCCGGCGCCGCGCGAAAGCCGGGATACGGCGCGTAGTCCGACGCGGTCCACTCCCACACGTCGCCGAACATCTGCACCGGCTGCGTGGTCGCCGGCCGGCCCGGCGGCAGCGGATGCAGCGCGCCGCGGTCGGCGAAATTGCCCGCCGCCGCGGCGCCGGGCGGCAGCGCGCGCGCCGCGTATTCCCACTCGGCCTCGGTGGGCAGGCGCGCGCCGGCCCAGCGCGCGAAGGCGTCGGCCTCGAACAGGCTCACGTGCACGACCGGCGTGTGCGGATCGATCGGCACCATGCCCTGCAAGGTGAAGGTCCACCAGTCGCCGTCGCGCCGTTCCCAGTACAGCGGCGCCTCGCGCTGCGCCTCGCGCACCCAGTCCCAGCCGAGCGACAGCCACAGCTCGGGCCGCCGGTAGCCGCCGTCGTCGATGAAGGCCAGCCAGTCGCCGTGCGTCACCGGCCGCGATGCGATCTCGAACGGCTGCAGGAACACGCGATGGCGCGGGCGCTCGTTGTCGAACGCGAACGCACCGTCGCGCGCCGGCTCGTGCCCGATCTCGACGAGCCCGCCGTCGTGCGCGAACCAGCGCAGCGGCTGCGGCTGCACCGGCACCATCGGCCAGCGCGCGCGGTACGCCGGCCGCGACGGATGGCCAGCGAGCAGGTGCTTCAGGTCGGTCAGCAGCAGTTCCTGGTGCTGCTGCTCGTGATGCAGGCCGAGCTCGACCAGCGCGTGCAGCGACGCATCTTGGTGCCGCTCGAGCAGCCGCGCGACGCGCTCGTCGACCTCGGCGCGCCAGCGCCGCACCACGTCGAGCGAAGGCCGCGTGATCAGTCCGCGCCGCGGCCGCGGATGCTGCTCGCCGATGCCGTGGTAGTAGCTGTTGAACAGCACGCGGAAGCTCGCGTCGAACGGCGCGAAGCCGGGCTCGAAGCGTTCGAGCACGAAGGTCTCGAAGAACCACGTCGTGTGCGCGAGGTGCCACTTGGCCGGGCTCGCGTCGGGCATCGACTGCGCCTGGCAGTCCTCGGCGCTCAGCGGCTCGACCAGGCGCAAGGTCTGCTCGCGCACGCTCGTGTAGCGGCGCACCGCCTCCGCCGCCGCGATGCCCGGGCGGCCGGCGGGCGGCGCTGCGTGTCGGGTGTTCATGTCGTGCCTGCCTCGCGGGCCACCGTGCCGAAGGCGGTGTAGCCCATGCCCCACTGCGTGGGGCTCCAGTCGAAGCCGTCGAGCCGCGGCTCGATCAGGCTCCAGGGCCGGACCATCTCGTGCGCATGCACGTTGTACGGCCGGTTCTTCAGCCACGCCAGCACGTTCAGCGGCGCGAGCCACCACGGAAAGAACTTCATGCCGGCGATCGACACGCGCGCGCCAGGCGGCCATTGCGCGAACAGGTTGTCGAGCGCGGCCGGCGTGCGCAGCACGTCGTGCACGTAGTGCATCAGCACCGCGTCGGGCGGCGCGGGCAGGCGCACGTCCTCGGCCGACGCGAGCTGCAGCTCGATGCGCCAGCCGCGCGCGCGCAGCGCCTCGGCGCGCTCGGCGGCCTGCGCGTGCATCTCGGGGCTCTGCTCGAACGCCAGCACGCGGCCCTCGGCGCCGACCCGTCGCGCGAGCAGCTCGAAGCTGAGGCCGGTGCCGCAGCCCACGTCGAGCACCGTCTCGCCGCGCCGCAGCGCGAGCCGCTCGACGCAGCGCTCGCGTAGCCGGCCGCCTTCGCGCGGTACTTCTCGATCGACCGGAGGTTGTCGGCAGTGGGCATGCGGGCTCCAGGGACGCGCACCGTACCCCAGCGACGGGGCGGCGGCAAGCTTGGTCAGCGCATGCCGAGAAAACCTTTCACCGCCGCCACGGTGCGCGCCGGGTCTTCCTCGTGCGGCACGTGGCCGAGATCCTCGAAGACGACGACGCGGCTGCCCGGGATCGCGGCCTCGAAGTCGCGTGCGCGCGCCGGCGGGATCAGGCGGTCGCGCCCGCCCCACAGCACGAGCGTGGGCGCGCGCAGCGCCTGCAGGCGCGCGCGGTTCTCGGCGTAGCGCTCGGCATCGGCGGCCTGCGCGGCGAAGCGCTGGCCGAGCGCGCGCCGGTTGCCTTCGCGCAGGGTCAGCTCGAAGTAGCGGTCGACCAGCGCGGCCGTCACGCGCGACGGGTCGCCGTACACGTTCTCGACGCTGCGCTGCACCAGCGTGCGCGGCAGCACCCACTCGGCCACGCGGTTCAGGCCGGGGATGCGCGCGAGCGCGAAGCCGAGCGGCACCGACTGCGGCTCGAACGGCAGCCCGGCGGAGTCGACCAGCACGAGCCGCTCGACCCGCTCGGGCGCGAGCGACGCGGTGCGCCAGGCCACCTCGCCGCCGAGCGAGTTGCCCGCCGCGACGAAGCGCGGCACGCGCAGCCGGTCCATCAGCGCAAGCACGAAGCGCGCGTACGCGTCGCCGCTGTAGTCGGCATCGGCGCGCGGGCCGGTGAGGCCGAAGCCCGGCAGGTCGACACTGATCACGCGCCGCTGCGCGCGCAGCGCGGCGCTCCAGCCTTCCCACGTGTGCAGGCTCGCGGCGGTGCCGTGCAGCAGCACGAGGGGCACCGGGTCGTCACGCGGTCCTTCGTCGCGCAGGTGCACGAGCTGCCCGCCGAGGTCGATGAACTGCGACGGCGGCGGCGCCCAGCGCGCGACCAGCGACTCCACGCTGCGGTCGGGTGCGCGCGACAGCGCCAGCGCCACGGCCGCGGCCAGCAGCAGCAGGCCGATCGCACGCTGCCACCACGCCGCGCGCGCGTGCACGACGACGTCGCGGGACGGTGGGGCGCTCGCTCGCACGACGGGGATTCTAGGGGTGCCGATGCGGTCTTCGGGCCGCGTCGCGCTGCCTAAAATCGTCCGCATGAGCTTCGTCCATCTGCGCACGCACACCGAGTTCTCCGTCGTCGACGGGACCTTGCGCATCGACGACGCCGTGAAGGCCGCAGCGCGCGACGGGCAGCCCGCGCTGGCCGTCACCGACCTCGCCAACCTGTTCGGCGCGGTCAAGTTCTACAGCGCCGCACGCAAGGCGGGCGTGAAGCCGATCATCGGCGCGGACGTCTGGCTCGAACCCGAGGGCGGCGAGAAGCTGCCGTCGCGCATCGTGCTGCTGGCGCGCGACGCGCGCGGCTGGCTCGACCTGTGCGAGCTGCTGTCGCGCGCGTGGCTCACCAACGCGCAGCGCGCGCAGGCGTGGGTCAAGTGGGAGTGGCTGGAGTCGCTCGGCGGCGGGCTCATCGCGCTGGCCGGCGGGCACCACGGGCCGGTGGGGCAGGCGCTGGTGGCGGGCGACACGGCGCGCGCCGAGGCGCGCGCGAAGCGGCTGGCGCAGTGGTTTCCCGGCGCCTTCTACATCGAGCTGCAGCGCGCCGGCGCGCCGGTCTACGAGGCGCACGTGCGCGCCGCGGTGCCGCTGGCGGCGAAGCTGAAGCTGCCGGTGGTGGCGACGCATCCGGTGCAGTTCCTCGAGCCCGACGACTTCGAGGCGCACGAGGCGCGCGTGTGCATCGCCGAGGGCGAGACGCTCGCCAACCCGCGGCGCGTCAAGCGCTTCACGCGCGAGCAGTACTTCAAGTCGGCGGCGCAGATGCGCGAGCTGTTCGCCGACCTGCCGTCGGCGCTGGCCAACACCGTGACCATCGCGCAGCGCTGCAACCTGCAGCTCGTGCTGGGCAAGCCGCGCCTGCCGGACTTCCCGACGCCGCGGGTCGACGGCCGGCCCGAGCCGATCGAGTCGTACTTCCGGCGGCTGTCGTTCGAGGGCCTGGAAGACCGTCTCGCGCAGCGCTTCCCCGAGCCGGCGCGGCGCGAGCGCGAGCGCCCGCGCTACGTCGAGCGGCTCGAGTTCGAGATCGCGACGATCCTGAAGATGGGCTTCCCGGGCTACTTCCTCATCGTCGCGGACTTCATCAACTGGGCCAAGAGCAACGGCTGCCCGGTCGGGCCGGGCCGCGGCTCGGGCGCGGGCTCGCTCGTCGCCTACGCGCTGAAGATCACCGACCTCGACCCGCTCGAATACAAGCTGCTGTTCGAGCGCTTCCTCAATCCCGAGCGCGTGTCGATGCCGGACTTCGACATCGACTTCTGCCAGGACCGGCGCGACGAGGTCATCGCCTATGTCCGCGATAAATACGGCGCGGGACGGGTGGCCCAGATCATCACCTTCGGAAAGCTGCAAGCGCGCGCGGTGCTGCGCGACGTCGGACGCGTGCTGCAAATGCCCTACGGGCAGGTCGACCGGCTGTGCAAGATGGTACCGAATAATCCGGCAAATCCGGTGACGCTGGCGCAGGCGATCGAGGGCGAACCCCGGCTGCAAGAGGCGCGGGACAGCGAACCCATCGTGACGCAACTGCTCGACACGGCGCAAAAGCTTGAGGGCCTATACCGGCATGCGTCCACGCACGCGGCAGGCGTCGTCATTGGCGATAGGCCCCTCGTCGAGTTGATCCCGCTCTACCGCGATCCCCGCTCGGACATGCTTGTTACCCAGTTCAACATGAAATGGGTCGAGCAGGCGGGGCTTGTGAAGTTCGATTTCCTCGGCCTTAAAACACTGACGGTCTTGCATAAAGCCTGCGCGCTTCTTGCCAAGGCGGGCAAACCCCTCGATCTTGGCTCGCTGACACTCGACGACCCGGCCACTTACGAGCTTCTGGCAAAGGGCGATACGGCAGGCGTGTTCCAGCTCGAAAGTACGGGCATGCGGGAAGCGCTGCGCAAGCTTAAACCCGACCGCTTCGGCGACATCATCGCCATGGTCGCGCTCTACCGGCCGGGTCCGATGGACAACATCGAGACCTATGTCAACCGCAAGCATGGCATCGAGGAGCCGGACTACCTGCATCCGCTCGCCAAGCCGATCCTGGAGGAAACCCACGGCGTCATCATCTACCAGGAGCAGGTGATGCAACTCGCGCAGGTGCTATCCGGCTATAGTCTTGGCGAAGCCGATCTCCTGCGCCGCGCCATGGGCAAGAAGATCAAAGCCGAGATGGATGCGCAAGGCGCGCGCTTCGTAACGGGCGCGCTGGAAAAGGGCATCGAGGAAGCCCGCGCGCGCTACATCTTCGAGCTGGTGGCGAAATTCGCAGGCTACGGCTTCAACAAGTCGCACGCCGCCGCCTATGCGCTGATCGCGTACCAAACCGCTTACCTCAAGGCGAACCATCCCCGAGAATTCATTGCCGCGTCGATGACGCTCGATATGGGCAATACTGACAAGCTTTATAGCTTCACGCGGGAAGCAAAGCGGCGCGGCATCGCGATCATGCCGCCTTCGGTGAACAAATCCGCCGTCGAGTTCGAGCCGGAGGGGAGCGGCATCCGCTATGCGCTGGCCGCGCTGAAAAATATGGGCCAGTCTGCGGCGGAGCATATCGTCGCCGGGCGCGGGGATGCCCCATTCCGCGATCTCGCCGATTTCATGTCGCGGATCAATCCGAAAACGGTGAACAAGCGGGCGATCGAAGCACTTAACGCGGCGGGCGCGCTTGAGGATCTCGAGAAAAACCGGGCCAAGGTTGCAAAGAATGTGGAGCGGCTGATCGAATTCGGAACGCGGATCGCGCAGGAC
>CAZFET010000060.1:0-617 GCA_964517545.1 uncultured Burkholderiaceae bacterium | reverse complement strand
GACGATTTCACGGACCGGCTCGCGCGCCTCAATGTGATGCGCTGGGCCGATTTCTCCGTCCGCGCCCAAGCGCATGGGCGCGCCGAGGCCCGGCTCGCCGCAACCGTCACCTACCGGCAGGACCGCAAGGCCAAATCCGGCAACCGCTTCGCATTCGCCGGCTTTTCCGATCCCACCGGACAATTCGAGGCAGTGATTTTTTCGGACACGCTCACCTCCGCGGGCGAGAAGCTCGAACCCGGCAAGAACGTGCTCATCAATGTGGAGGGCGAGGCGGAAGGCGAGGCGGTTAAAGTGCGCGTGCAGACCGTTCAGACCCTTGACGAGGTATTGGGCAAGGGCGCACGGCATATCGCTATTACGGCGACCGAGAAGCTGCAGATCGGCGATCTGATGAAGCATTTGAGCCGCGAAGGCTCGCTTGAGATCAAGCTCGTGGTCGAGTTGCGGGAGCCGGGGAGGGCGGTGGAGTTCAGCCTCGGAAGCAACTTTTCGGTCTCCGCCCGCCAGCTATCGGCTTTGAAAACGCTGCCCGGTATTCTGCAGGTAAGCTGACTTGCACGCCTCCTCGTCCTTCGAGACGCCGCTGCGCGGCTCCTCAGGATGAGGCCCGCCCC
>CAZFET010000059.1:13471-14104 GCA_964517545.1 uncultured Burkholderiaceae bacterium | reverse complement strand
TCGTCTGCACGCACGAGCGGGTGACGAACTTGAAGCCGTTGGACAGGTCCACGAAGCAGACTTCGCGGTACTGGGGGTGGATGCCTTCCTTCATGGGAGCCTCTCGGGGTTGCGGTAGCCACGTCGGCACACGGCGACGCACTTGCCTGGGAGGAAAAGTGCGGATTATAGCGGCCGGCCGGTGGTCGCTCAGCCGCCGCGGCGCATCATGTCGAAGAAGTCGAGGTTGTTCTTCGTGGACTTCATCTTGTCGAGGATGAACTCCATCGCCTCGATCTCGTCCATCGGGTACAGCAGCTTGCGCAGGATCCAGGTCTTCTGGAGGATCTCGGGCTTGAGCAGCAGTTCCTCGCGCCGCGTGCCGCTCTTGTTGAGCAGGATCGACGGATAGACGCGCTTCTCGGACATGCGGCGATCGAGGTGGATCTCGCAGTTGCCGGTGCCCTTGAACTCCTCGTAGATCACCTCGTCCATCTTCGAGCCGGTGTCGATCAGGGCCGTGCCGATGATGGTGAGCGAGCCGCCTTCCTCGACGTTGCGCGCGGCGCCGAAGAAGCGCTTCGGCTTGTGGAGCGCGTTGGAGTCGACGCCGCCGGAGAGGATCTTGCCCGACGGCGGGACGGTGGAGTTGTA
>CAZFET010000059.1:12549-13461 GCA_964517545.1 uncultured Burkholderiaceae bacterium | reverse complement strand
GGCGCTTGGCGCGCTCGGTCACCATCTCGGCCACCTGCACGTGGCGCTGGGCCGGCTCGTCGAAGGTCGAGCTGATGACCTCGCCGCGCACGGTGCGCTGCATCTCGGTCACTTCCTCGGGACGTTCGTCGACGAGCAGCACGATGAGGTAGACGTCGGGGTAGTTCGCCACCAGCGCGTGCGCCAGGTGCTGCATCATCATCGTCTTGCCGCTCTTGGGCTGCGAGACCAGCAGCGCGCGCTGGCCTTTGCCGATGGGCGCGATGAGGTCGATGATGCGGCAGGTGATGTTCTCGTCGCTCTTGATGTCGCGTTCGAGCCTGAACTGTTCCTTCGGGAACAGCGGCGTCAGGTTCTCGAACATGATCTTGTGCTTGTTCTCCTCGGGCGTGAGGCCGTTGACGCGGTCGACCTTCACCAGCGCGAAGTAGCGCTCGCCGTCCTTGGGCACGCGCACCTCGCCCTCGACCATGTCGCCGGTGTGCAGGTTGAAGCGGCGGATCTGGCTGGGGCTGAGGTAGATGTCGTCCGTGCTCGCCATGTAGCTCGTGTCGGGCGAGCGCAGGAAGCCGAAGCCGTCGGGCAGCACCTCGAGCACGCCGTCGCCGAACACCTGCTCGCCGGCCTTGGCGCGCTTCTTCATGATCGCGAACATCAGCTCCTGCTTGCGCAGGCGGCTGACGTTGTCGATCTCCAGCGACTCGCCCATCTTGATGAGCTCGGAGACGTGGAGCGCTTTCAGTTCGGACAGATGCATGGAACGGGGTCCTCGTGTGGATGAGGACAGGCAGCACGGGAGGGGGGCCGGAACCACGCGCCGTATCGGGCGTGGTGGCGAATCTTGCGCGCCGCGGGGACCGACGGCTCGTGGCCGCGGCTCACCCGCAACGATTGACGCGGATTATTGGTGGC
>CAZFET010000059.1:10994-12539 GCA_964517545.1 uncultured Burkholderiaceae bacterium | reverse complement strand
AATTGGGCCTTCGACAGCGCGCCGACCTTGGTGGCCGCGAGCTGGCCGTCCTTGAACAGCATCAGGGTCGGGATGCCGCGGATGCCGAACTTCGCCGGCACTTCGCGGTTCTCGTCCACGTTCATCTTCGCGACCTGCAGCCGGCCGTCGTAGTCCTTCGACACCTCGTCGAGGATCGGCGCGATCATCTTGCACGGACCGCACCATTCGGCCCAGTAGTCGACGAGCACGGGCTTCGACGACTTCAGCACGTCGGCCTCGAACGACGCGTCGGAGATGTGTTTGATCAGGTCAGAGCTCATCGCGATGTCCTCGGGGCGCGCTTCTCGGCGCACGGCAGAATCATTCTGACATATCGATCCGCGACCGGCCGCCCGCCGGCCCGAGCCCGCACGAGCGCCATGCCCGAGACCGTCGTCCCGCTCGAACCCGACCTGCCGCCCGAGCGCTTGTGGGCCGAGGCCGCGCGTCGCAGCGCGCAGTGGGCGGCGTCCCGCGGGATCGCGCTGCGCGACGTGATCGTGCTGCTGCCGCAGGCCGCCTGGCTCGCGCCGGCGCGCCGCGCCTTCGCCGCAGGCGGCTCGTGGCTGCCGCGCATCGAGACGCCGGCGACCCTGGCCGCCGCGTCGGGCGCGCCCGCACCGACCGAGCCCGGCCAGCTCGGCTTCGACACGGCGTTCGACCGTCTTCAGGCCGCCGAGCTCGTGTCCGACCAGGCGTGGGCGCGTGCGTGGTCGCGACGCGATCCGCATGGCTTCGACGTGGCGCTGGCGCAGCTCGTCGACACGGCCCACGCGCTCGCACGGGCCGCCGCCGCCGTGCCGCCGACGGAGCGCGACGCATGGTGGCGCGCCGGGCGCGAGCGCCTCGCGCAGAGTACCGGGCCGGGCGCCACCGAGCGCATGCTGGCGCGCGTGGCGCTCGAGTGGGCAGCGCTCGGGCCCGTGCCCGAGACCGACCGGCTGCACGGCCTGCGTCCGGCAGGATGGATCGTCGTGCAGGCCGGCGGGCCGACGCCGCTGCTCGATGCACTGGCCGGCGCGGGCGACGCGCCCGTGCTGCGGCTCGACGCCGACGCGGGCGTGCTCGACACGCCGGGCCTCGACGTGCGCGTCCATGCCGCGGACGACTTCGAAGCCGAGGCGCGGGCCACGGCCGCGGCCTTGCTCGCCCACCTGCAGGAGGGCCGCACGCCGGTGGCGCTGATCGCGCAGGACCGCCTGCTCGTGCGTCGCGTGCGCGCGCTGCTCGCGCGGCAGGACGTCGCGCTGGCCGACGAGACCGGCTGGACCTTGTCGACCACGCGGGCCGCGGGCACGGTGATGGCCGCGCTGCGCGCCGCGCGCGAGCACGCCAGCGTCGACGACGTGCTCGACTGGCTCAAGACGGGAGCGCCGACGCCGGCCGTCGACGCGCTCGAGCGCGAGCTCCGCCGGCGCGGCTGGACGCGTGCGCGGCAGGTGCAGCCCGCGCGGCTCGAGGCCGACATGGCGCAGGCGTGGCACGACGCGCTCGCCGCGCTCGGCCCGCTCGCCGATGGCCGCC
>CAZFET010000059.1:4504-10984 GCA_964517545.1 uncultured Burkholderiaceae bacterium | reverse complement strand
GCCGCCGCCGCAGCCTGGCGCAGTGGCAGACCGACCTAGCGGCCGCGCTCGCATCGCGTGACCTCGCCGGCGACGCGGCCGGCGCGCAGTTGCTGCAGGTCCTCACGGCTGCAGCGCGTCCGCTCGCGTCGCGCCTCGACTTCGACGGCTTCGAGTCGTGGGTCGACGCTGCGCTCGAGTCGGCGAGCTTCGTGCCCGAGCGCGACGCGGCCGAGCCCGCGATCGTCGTCACGCCGCTCGCGCGTGCGACCTTGAGGCCGTTCGCGGCGGTCGTGATGCCCGGCTGCGACGAGCGCCGGCTCGGCGCGCCAGCGCCACCGCCGCCGCTGCTCGGCGACGCGCTGGCCGTCGAGCTCGGCCTGCCCGGCGTCGAGCACGCGCGCCAGGCCGAGCGGCTGGCCTTCGCGCAACTCGCGCGCGTGCCGCGGCTCGACCTGCTGCGCCGCCGGCTCGACGACGACGAGCCGCTCGCGCCGAGCCCGCTGATCGAGCGGCTCGAAGTCCTGCGCGCCCGCGCCGGTCTCGACACGCCCGCGGGGCCCGCTCCGATGCCGCGGCGTCGCCTCGAGCCGCGGCCGCTCGCGCGGCCGGCGCCCGCGCCGCGCCACGTGCCCGCGCGCCTGAGCATGAGCCAGGTCGAGGCGCTGCGCGAATGCCCGTACCGCTTCCACGCGCGCGCGGTCCTCGCGCTGGTGCAGCCGGAAGAACTCGACGACCAGCCCGACAAGCGCGACTTCGGCACCTGGCTGCACGCGGTGCTGCTGGAGTTCCACCGCACGCGCACGCCCGACGCGCTCGACGCGGAGGTCGCGCGACTGCTGGGCATCGCGGCGGCGCAACGCGAGTCCTTCGGGCTCGACGAGGCCGCGTTCCTGCCGTTCGAGGCGGGGCTCGAGCCATTCGCGCGCGGCTACGTCGCGTGGCAGCACGCGCGCGACGCGCAGGGCCTCGCGTGGGCGGATGGCGAGGTGGAGCGCGCGCGGCCGCTGCCCGCTCCGGCCGGCGTCGAGCTGCACGGACGCATCGACCGCATCGACCGGACCGGCGACGGCACGACGGTGCTGCTGGACTACAAGACCGGCTCGCTGCAGTCGCTGCGCGAGCGCGTGCGCCGGCCGCTCGAGGACACGCAGCTCGCGCTGTACGCCTTCCTCGAAGGTGCCGGCGGCGCGGCGTGCGCGCCGCTGCGCGCGGCCTATGTCGCGCTCGACGAGCGCGCGGGCATCGCGAGCGTCGAGCACGCCGACGTGGCCGACACGGCGGCGCGCCTCGCGGCGGGGCTGGCCGACGAGCTCGCGCGCGTGCGCGACGGCGCCGCGCTGCCGCCGCTGGGCGAAGGCGCGGTGTGCGATCGCTGCGAGGCGCGCGGCCTGTGCCGCAAGGACGACTGGTCGTGAGCGGCGCCGCGCCGCGCGACGCGCTCGCCGACCGCAGCGACGCCCGCCCGGCCGATCGCGGCGCGTGCGACTCCGTGGCGTGCGACCCCGCGCGCGCGGTCGTGGTCGAGGCGTGCGCCGGCGCTGGCAAGACCTGGATGCTCGTCTCGCGCATCGTGCGCGCGCTGCTCGAGGGCGTGGAGCCGCGGCACGTGCTCGCGATCACCTTCACGCGCAAGGCGGCCGGCGAGATGCGGCAGCGTCTCGACGAGTGGCTCGCCGGCTTCGCCGCGGCCGACCCGGCCAAGCGCGTCGACGAACTGCGCCAGCGCGGCCTCGGCGACGCGCAGGCGAGGGCGCTCGCGGCGCCGCTGGGCGAGCTTCGGCAGCGCCTGCTCGACGCCGGGCGCGGCGTCGAGATCCGCACCTTCCACGCGTGGTTCTCGCAGCTGCTGCGCGCGGCGCCGCTGGAGCTGCTCGAGTCGATCGGCCTGGCGCCCGGGCTCGAACTGATCGAGGACGAGTCCGAGCTGGAGCCCGAGCTGTTCCGCCGCTTCCATGCGGCCGTGCTCGCCGATCCGGCGCTCGCGCAGGACTTCCGCGCGCTGGTGCACGCGCGCGGCCGCACGTCGGTGCGCAAGTGGCTGGCGGCGGCGTGGAGCAAGCGCGTCGAGTTCGAGCTGGCCGATCGCGCCGGCCACCTGGCACGCAGTGTCGAACCCGCCGCGGCGATCGACCCGGCGTGCGCCGGCCTCGACGACCCGTCGCGCCGGCTGGACGACCCCGCCGCGCGGGCCCTGCTGCGCGACGTGGCCGAGGCGCTGCAGCGGCAGGACAAGGTCACGCCGCGCAGGCAAGGGGCGCAGCTCGCCGCCGCGCTCGACGTCGCGGATGCGCGCGAACGGCTGGCGGCCGCACGCGGGGCCCTGCTCACCGACAAGGGCGAGCCGCGCAAGCACCTCGCCGCGGCGCGACTGGACGAGGCCGTCGAGCTGCTGCGCCGCGTGCAGCGCGCGGTCGACCAGCACGACGCGCACGTGGAGCACGCGCGGCTGGCGCGCTTGGCGCGCGTGCTGCTCGCCGAATACGCGACGCTCAAGCGCCGGCGCGGCGTGGCCGACATGGCCGACCTCGAGCGCTGCGCGCTCGCGCTGCTGCGCGACGCGAGCCTGGCCGGCTGGGTGCAGCAGCGCCTCGACGTGCAGGTGCGCCAGCTGCTGATCGACGAGTTCCAGGACACGAGTCCGCTGCAGTGGCAGGCGCTGCAGGCGTGGCTGTCGTCGTACGCCGGCGCCGGCGGCGGCGCGGCGGCGCCCGTGGTTTTCATCGTCGGCGACCCGAAGCAGAGCATCTACCGCTTCCGGCGCGCCGAGCCGCGCGTGTTCGCCGCGGCGCGCGAGTTCGTGCGCGACGCGCTCGGTGGCGCGCTGCTCGAGTGCGATCACACGCGGCGCAACGCACCCGGCGTGCTGGCGGCCGTCAACGCCGTGTTCGGGTCGCTCGGCGAGGCCGGGCGCTACGACGGCTTTCGTGCCCACACCACCGAGGTCGGCGCCGACGCCGGCGACGCGGGCCCGCGCGTGCTGGCACTGCCGGGCATCGCGAAGGACGCCGAGGACGCCGGCGACGAGGACGCCGCGGCGCGAGACGACGCCTGGCGCGACAGCCTGACGCAGCCGCGCGTCGAGGCCGAGGAGCATCGCCGCCAGCTCGAGGCGCGTTCGGCCGCGCGGGCCATCGCCGCGCTCGTCGCGGCCGGCACGCCGCCGGGCGACGTGATGGTGCTGGCGCGGCAGCGCGCGCCGCTCTCGCGCCTCGCGGTCGAGCTGCAGGCGCTGCACCTGCCGTTCGCCAGCAGCGAGTCGCTCGAGCTCGCTGCGCTGCCCGAGGCGCGCGACCTGGTCGCGCTGCTCGACGCGCTCGCGTCGCCGTCGCACGACCTGTCGATCGCGCAGGCGCTGCGCAGCCCGCTGTTCGGCATCGACGACGACACCTTGTTCGCGCTGTCGCAGTCGGCGCGCGCGCAGCCCGCGCCGTGCCGCTGGTGGAATGCGCTGATGGCCGACGGCGGCACGGCGCTGGCCGAGGCGCGCGAGCGTCTGGCGCGCTGGGCCGACGCTGCGCGCGAGCTGCCGCCGCACGACCTGCTCGACCGCATCGTGCACGAGGGCGACCTGCACGCGCGCGTGGCCGCGCGCGTGCCGGCCGCGCGGCGCGCGTCGGCGCTGGCGACGATCGACGCGATGCTGCTGCTCGCGCTGCAGCTCGACGGCGGGCGCTACCCGACCCTCTACGGCTTCGTGCGCGCGCTCAAGCGCCGGCCGCTCGCGCTGCCCGGGCCGCGCGCGGCCGGCGCGGTGCAGCTGCTCACGGTGCACGGTGCCAAGGGCCTCGAGGCGCCGGTGGTGCTGCTGCTCGACGCGGACGCGCAGGCGCGCAATGCCGAGTCGTACGCGGTGCTGGTCGACTGGCCGGTCGAGGCGGCCGCGCCGCGCCGCGTGGCCTTCGTCGCGTCGGAGAGTTCGCCGCCGCCGTCGTTGGCCGACGCGGTCGCGGCCGAGCTCGCGGCGCGCGAGCGCGAGGAGCTGAACGGCCTGTACGTGGCGCTCACGCGCGCCCGCGACCGCGTGGTGGTCACCCGCACCGAGCCGCGGCGACGCGCGAGCGCGTCGTGGTGGCCGCTGCTCGAAGCGCACGCCACTGAGTGGGATCCGGGCGACGCGGACGTGCCGCTGCCCGACGAGGGCGCGCCCGAACTGCAGGTCTTGCCCGACGTGCCGGGCGCGCTGCGGCGGCCGTCGGCTCCGGTTGCCGAGGGCGCCGCCGCCGTCGACGATCGGGCCGCGCGCCTGGGCAGCGCGCTGCACCGCGTGCTCGAGTGGGCCACCGCCGGCGCCGGGAGCGCAGCGGACGATGCGCTCGGCGGCCTCGCGCGCGCCGCCGTCGCGCAGTGAGCGCTGGAGCCCGACGTCGCGGCGCAGATCGAGCGCCAGGCGCGCAGCATCCTGCGCGGCACGGCCACGCGGCCGTTCTTCCACGACGACGGCATCGAATGGGCCGGCAGCGAGGTCAGCGTGCCGCACCACGGCGAGCTGCTGAGGATCGACCGGCTGGTCGCGCGGCGCGACGCTCGCGGCCTCACCTGGTGGGTGCTCGACTACAAGCTCGCCGCTGCGCCGCAGGACGACCCGGCGCTGCTCGCGCAGCTGCAGCGCTATCGCGATGCCGTGCGCGCGCTGCAGCCCGGCGATCGCGTGCGCGCGGCCTTCCTGACCGCGCTGGGCGAGCTGATCGAGCCCGAGCTGCCGGGCTGAGCGCGGCGCGGAACAGCGCCGCCATTGCCCGCCTGATCCGGCGTTCGGCCCGGGCGTCGCGGCGCTCCAATCGGAGAACGCGTCACCACGCCATGGACCGCAGTACCTCCGCCACCGCCGCCGCGCCCGTCGTTCGCCGTTTCGGGCGCTTCGAGCTGCGCGCGCTGCTTGGTCGCAGCGAACGCACCATGCTGTGGCTGAGCACCGACCCGCGCAGCGGGCACGAGCTCGTGCTCGCCATGCCGCGCGCGCAGCCGCCCGACGAGGGCGCACTGCAGCACTGGCTCGACGAGGCACGGCGCGCCGCGCGTGTGGTGCATCCGCAGCTCGCGCCGGCGCTCGAGATCGGCTCGCAGGAGCACTGGCCGTACATCGCGTACGAGCGCGCCGGCGGCGTCGGCCTGACCGAGTGGCTGGCGCAGCGCGCGCCGCTGTCGCCGGTCGAGGCCTCGCGCGTGGTCGAGGACGTGTTGCAGGCGCTGGCCTTCGCGCACGACGCCGGCCACTCGCACCGCGACCTGCAGCCGTACCTGCTGCAGATGACCGACGGCGGCCGGGTGCGGCTGCTCGGACTCGGTTGCGAGTGCGGCCGCGTGGCGGCGGGCCACAGCATGTTCGGAGTGCTCGACGACGCGCACGCCGCCGACGCGGCCGGCCTGCACGCGCGCCGCGACGCGGCCGAGCGTGACGTGCTCGCCGCCGGCGTGCTGCTGCACGCGCTGCTGGCCGGCGCGGGCGCGCTCGACGAACCCGACGTCGGCCGCGTGATCGAGCGCATCGCCCCGCTGGGGCGCGAGCTGTTGCTGCTGCCGCGCATCACGCCGCAGCCGGTGCCGGCGCCGCTGCGCGTGATCGTGAACCGCGCGACGCATCACCAGGTGCGCCTGCGCTATCGCAGCGCGCGCACCCTGCTGCACGCGCTGCAGGGCTGGCGCGAGGCGCACGAGCGGCAGGACGCCGGTGCGGTGGCGCTGCTGCTGGAGCGTGTCGCGGTCAACGGCCACCTGCCGGCGCTGCGCGGCGTGGGCGCGCGTGCCGCGCGGCTGGCGCTGATGGAGCGCGGTCGCACCCAGGAGATGGCCGACCTGATCGTGCAGGACATGGCGCTCGCGTTCGAGTTGCTGCGCAACGTGAACTCGGCGCAGGTGCAGGGCACCCAGGTGTCGGGCAACGGGCCGGTGCTGACCGTGCGGCGGTCGATCGCGATGCTGGGCCTGGCCGGCGTGCGTCGGGCCGCCGCGTCGTTGCGGGCGTGGCCGGGGCCGCTGGATGCGGCCGGCGCCGACGCGCTGGGCGAAGTGATGGAGACCGTGCGCATGGCCGGCCGCGTGGCGCAGCAGGTGCGCCCGGCCGGCTTCGACGCCGAGGTCGTGTACCTGGTGACCTTGCTGCAGAACCTCGGGCGGCTGGTCGTGCAGTACCACTTCCCGGACGAGGCGCAGCAGGTGCGATCGCTGATGCGGCCGGCCGCTGCGCAGCGCCCGGGCGAGCCCGAGCAGCCGGGTCTCGACGAGGCCACCGCGTCGACCGCCGTGTTCGGCACCGACATCGAGAGCCTCGGCGCCGCCGTGGCGCGCCAGTGGGGCCTGACCGACGAGGTGCTGCACATGATCCGTCGACTCAATCCGGCCACTCCGGTGCGCAACGCCGATCGCGACGACGACCTGATCCGCGCGGCGGCGAGCTGCGCCAACGAAGCGGTCGACGCGCTCGCGCTGCCAGCGCACCGCCAGGCCGCGGCGATCGACCACGTCGCGCAGCGCTACGCCAGGCTGTTTTCGATCACGCCG
>CAZFET010000059.1:2436-4494 GCA_964517545.1 uncultured Burkholderiaceae bacterium | reverse complement strand
GAAGGACCTGCGCGAGGCGCTGCAGCGAGCGCGGCGCGTGGCGCCGGTCGGGCCCGATGCCGACGGCAGTCCGCCGGTCGCGGCGGCGGCCGCGTGACGCAGCGTCGACGGGATGGGGTGGAAGGGTGACGAGCCTGACCCCGGCACTGGTCGCAACGGTTAGGGCTGCTTGGTTCCCCACCTGACCCGGTTGGCCGCGCTTCCATGCGGGGAGGCCCGTCGAGCGGGATTGTAGGCGACGGGGTTCGCCGTGCCGGCGGCGCGGTTCAGCGCAGGTGCAGGTCGTGCTCGTCGAACGTGACGCCGATCGGCTCGATGAGCAGCCGCTTCGGCCCCGCCTCGACGCGGCCGGCGACGATCGCGTCGACGCCTTGCTCGCGGGCGATCTGCACGGTGCGTTGCGCGTCCTGCGCCGCCACGTACAGCGCGAAGCCCGCGCCCATGTTGAGCGTGCCGTAGGCCTCGCGGTCGTCGTGCTTCGCGTGCTGCTGGATGAAGCGCAGCACCGGCGGCACCGGCGGCACGTGGTCGATGCGGTAGGTGAGCGCCTTCGGATGACGCAGCAGCTTGCGCCAGCCGTGGCCGGTGATGTTGGCGCAGTAGTGCGGCACGATGCCGGCGCGCGCGAGCGCCTCGGTGACCGGCGAGTACAGCACGGTCGGCGCGAGCAGGGCCTCGCCGTACGACAGACCCGGCGCCACTTCGGTGAGCCAGCCCTCGGGCAGCCGCTCGACCAGCTTGCGCGCGAGGCTCAGGCCGTTGGCGTGGATGCCGCTGGAGGCCAGCAGCACGATCGCGTCGCCCGGCCCGAGCGCGTCGCCCAGGGTCAGGCGCGACTTCGGGCTGACGATGCCGGTGCAGTTCGCGGCGAGGTCGATGCGACCCGCCTCGACGATGCCGGCGAGCGCGGGGGTCTCACCGCCGCCCCAGGCCACGCCGCAGCGCTCGCAGGCGCGCCGCCAGCCGTCGACCAGCGCCTTCGCGCGCGCCGCGTCGGAGAACCACTCGCTGCCGCCGGCGGCCCAGTACGCCTGCACGACGAGCGGCGTCGCGCCGACCGTGACGAGGTCGTTGACGGCCATCGCGATCGTGTCCTGCGCGATGCCGTCGTATCCGCTGCGGCCGGTGAGGCGCGCCATCTCGTCGGCGACGAGGGCCTTCGAGCCGAGGCATTCGACGATGCTGGCCAGGTAGAACGGCCCCACGTCCACCACGTAGGCCGACTCGCCGCGCGAGCCGGGCACCTCGGCGAAGCCGTGCCCGGCGAGCTGCACGGCGGTGGCGGCGGCGGCGCGCTGCGCGGCGACCTTCAGCGGGTCGATCTGCGCATAGTCGACCCCGGCCTGCTCGTAGCTCAACGTGTCGTCGCTCATGCGCGGATTATCGGCCCCGTAGAATGGCCCGCATGTCCTACCTCGTGCTCGCGCGCAAGTACCGGCCCCGGACCTTCGAGCAGATGGTGGGCCAGGAACACGTGGTGCAGGCGCTGTCCAACGCGCTCACGCAGTCGAGGCTGCACCACGCGTATCTGTTCACCGGCACGCGCGGCGTCGGCAAGACCACCGTCTCGCGCATCCTCGCCAAGAGCCTGAACTGCACCGGCCCCGACGGCGCGGGCGGCATCACCGCGCAGCCGTGCGGCGTGTGCCCGGCGTGCAGCGAGATCGACGCCGGCCGGCACGTCGACTACATCGAGCTCGACGCCGCCTCCAACCGCAGCGTCGAGGAGATGACGCAGCTGCTCGACCAGGCGATCTACAAGCCGGTGGCCGGGCGCTTCAAGGTCTACATGATCGACGAGGTGCACATGCTCACCGGGCACGCGTTCAACGCGATGCTCAAGACGCTGGAGGAGCCGCCGGAGTACCTGAAGTTCGTGCTGGCGACCACCGACCCGCAGAAGGTGCCGGTCACGGTGCTGAGCCGCTGCCTGCAGTTCAACCTGCGCCCGATGGCGCCGGCCACGGTGCAGCAGCATCTGGCGACGGTGCTGAAGGCCGAAGGCATCGAGGCCGACGTAGGCTCGCTGCGCCTGCTCGCGCGCGCCGCGCGCGGCTC
>CAZFET010000059.1:0-2426 GCA_964517545.1 uncultured Burkholderiaceae bacterium | reverse complement strand
TCGATGCGCGACGCGCTGTCGCTCGCCGACCAGGCCATCGCCTTCGGCGCCGGCCGGCTGGCCGAGGCGCAGGTGCGGCAGATGCTGGGTGCGGTCGACCGCGGGCACGCGGTGCGCCTGGTGCGCGCGCTCGCCGCGGGCGACGGCCGCGAGGCGATGGCGACCGTCGACGGGCTGCGCGAGCTCGGCCTGTCGGCTGCCGGCACGCTCGAGGAGGTGGCCGCACTGGCGCAGCAGATGGCGGTGATCCAGGCGGTGCCCGACGCCGCCGACGACGAAGACCCCGACACGCCGGCCGCGCGCGAGTGCGCCGCGCTGTTGTCGCGCGACGAGACGCAGCTGCTGTACAGCATCGCGCTGCACGGGCGCGGCGAACTCGCGCTCGCGCCCGACGAGTACGCCGGGCTCGTGATGGTGCTGCTGCGCTTCCTCGCGTTCAAGCCGGGCGACGGTTCGGCGGGTGCGGGGCTTGCGAAGCCTGCGGCCGCGCCCGTCGCCGCACCGGCGGCGAAGGCGGGCGTGACCGCTGCACCGCGGGCGGCGGCACCGACGGCCGCTGCATCGACGACAGCCGTGACGGCGCAGCACGCCGCCGCGACGGCGGGCGCTGCTGCGAAGCCGCCGAAGCCGGCCGCTGCGGCGCCCGAGCGGGTGTCGTCGGAACGCACGCCGCTGGACCGCACGCCGCTGGGTGATCGCTGGTGCGAGGTGGTCGCGCAGCTCGTGCAGCGCGGCGACGTGCCGCCGCTGGTGAAGGAGCTGGCCATGCAGTCGCAGCTGCTGGCGGTCGACGGCCCGCAGTGGCGGCTGTGCGTCGAGAGCGAGTCGCTGCGCGCGCAGGCCGACAAGCTGCGGGCCTTGCTCGCGTCGCGGCTCGGCGACGAGGCGTTGCAGCTCGCGGTGGAGTCGGGCACGCCGCTCGACTCGCCGGCGCGGCGCGACGCCGCCGAGCGCGAGCGCCGCCAGCGCGAGGCCGAGCAGATCATCCACGACGACCCGCTGGTGCAGGACATGCTGCGCCAGTTCAAGACCGCGCGCATCGTGCCGGGGTCCGTCAAGCCGCACTGAATCCGATCCGAGGAGTCACGTCCATGATGAAGAACCAGCTCGCCGGCCTGATGAAGCAGGCGCAGGCCATGCAGGAGAACCTCAAGCGCGCGCAGGAGGAACTGGCGCACACCGAGGTCGAGGGCCAGTCCGGCGCCGGCCTCGTGAAGGTGACCATGACCTGCAAGCACGACGTGCGCCGCGTCGCCATCGACCCCAGCCTGCTCGCCGACGACAAGGACATGCTCGAGGACCTGGTCGCCGCCGCGTTCAACGACGCGGTGCGCCGCGCCGAGGAGCTGAGCCAGGAGAAGATGGGCAAGCTCACCGCCGGGCTGCCGCTGCCGCCCGGCATGAAGCTGCCGTTCTGAGTCGGGCCCGGACCGACGCCCGCGCGCGCCGTGAGCGAAGCCGCGCTCGCCATCCTGATCGAGGCGCTGCGGCGCCTGCCCGGCATCGGCCAGAAGTCGGCGCAGCGCGCGGCCTACCACCTGCTGCAGCACGACCGCGACGGTGCGCTGCGCCTGGCCGACGCGCTGCGCGCCGCGGTGGAGTCGGTGCACCACTGCGCGCGCTGCCACACCTTCACCGAAGGCGAGCTGTGCGCGATCTGCCGCGACGACACGCGCGACGCGCGCCAGCTCGCCGTCGTCGAGACGCCGGCCGACCAGGCCGCGCTCGAACGCAGCGGCAGCTACCGCGGCTACTACTTCGTGCTGATGGGCCGGCTGTCGCCGCTCGATGGCGTCGGCCCGCGCGACATCGGGCTCGCGCCGCTGATCGAGCGGGCCGCCGACGGCCGCGTCGAGGAGGTCATCGTCGCGACCAGCTTCACCGCCGAAGGCGAGGCCACCGCGCACGCCGTCACGCAACTGCTGCAGCCGCGCGGCCTGAAGGTCACCCGCCTCGCGCGCGGCGTGCCGGCCGGCAGCGAGCTGGAGTACGTGGACCTGAGCACCATCGCGCACGCGTTCGAAGATCGGCGCTGAGGGTGGCCGTGCGACCCGGCGTGTGGAGGTGAGCCGACAGGGTTGCGGGCAAGCCCGTCGTTGCGGCCCTCACGAGCGCTTGGCGACACTCGGCCGACAAGGTCACGAGGGAGGGCGGCATGAGCCACATGCCGGGTGCGCGCGGTGTCGCCGTCGCGCACATGACCGCGGGGCGCGCCATCGTGCAGCCGTGCCGGCGACACCGCGGTGCCGGCCGGGTTCGGCGGGTCGCCTTCGCGCTGGCCTTGCTCGTGCTGGCCGCCTGTGGCAAGCACGAGAACCCCAACGACTTGCCGTACATGCACCGGGCCGGCGACAGCGACCCGTGCGTGCGCGCGTCGGTGGCGGCCATTGACCAAGCCGACCCGGGCTCACCCAACTTCGGTACCG
>CAZFET010000058.1:0-14290 GCA_964517545.1 uncultured Burkholderiaceae bacterium | reverse complement strand
CGAACTGCTTGCGCGTGTTGAGGTAGTCGACCGTCACCGCGAACAGCCTGTCCATCGCGCCCACCGCCTCGGCGGACAGCGCGGCGATGCCCACGTCGACCGCATGCTCGAGCGCGCCGAAGGCCAGCCCCGGCGCCACCAGCAAGGTGGCCGGCGCGTGCGCGAGCGTGAGCTCGGCGGCGCGCGCGCCGTCCTGCGTGGAGTAGCCGCGCGTCGTGACGCCCGCGGCGTCGGCCTCGACGAGGAAGAGCCCGATGCCGTCGGCGTCGTCGATGTCGCCCGACACGCGCGCCGGCACGATGAAGGCATCGGCCACGTCGCCCGCGGGCACCACGCTCTTCACGCCGCTCAGGCTCCAGCCGCTGGCCGCCGAGCGCGCGTCGGTGGCCACGTGCGACAGCCGATAGCGCGCGCCGCGCTCGTGCAGCGCGAGCACCACCGTGGCCTCGCCCGCCGCGATGCGCGGCAGCCAGTCGACCTGCACGTCGGCTGCTGCGGGCGCCAGCACCGCCGGCGCCACCAGCGCCGCGTGCGCGTAGGGCTCGAGCACGAGGCCGCGGCCGAGTTCTTCCATCACCACCATCGCCTCGACCGGCCCGTAGCCGAGCCCGCCGTGGTCGGCCGGCACGGCCACGCCCATGAGGCCCAGCTCGCCGATCTCGCGCCAGGCGTCGCGGTCGAAGCCGCCGGCCTTGACGATGCGCCGCCGGCGCTCGAAGTCGTAGCCGCGCGCGACCCACTTCGCCACCGCGTCGCGCAGCGCTTCCTGTTCTTCGCTGAAGTCGAAATCCATCTCAGACTCCGAGGATGTTCTGCGCGACGATGTTGCGCTGGACCTCGTTCGATCCACCGTAGATCGTCGTCTTGCGGTAGTTGAAGTAGGTCGACGCCAGCGGCGCGCAGTGCGCCGCGCCGCCCGGCCACGCGCCGCCGAGCGCCTGGTCGCCCTGCCAGCCGGCCTCCATCGCCTCGTGGATGAAGGGCAGCGCGAACGGGCCGGCCGCCAGCATCATGAGCTCGGTGTAGCGCTGCTGGATCTCGCTGCCGCGGATCTTCAGCAGCCCCGCGATGTCGAGCGACTTGCGGCCGCCCTTCTCGGCCGACAGCACGCGCAGCACCATCATCTCCAGCGCGACGATGTCGACCTCGAGCAGCGCGATCTGGTCGCGAAAGCGCGGGTCCTCGTACACGCCCTCGGCCTTGGCGATGCGCTTCACGCGCTCGAGCTCGCGCTTGGCGCGGTTGACGTCGGCGATGTTGGTGCGCTCGTGCGCGAGCAGGTACTTGGCGTAGGTCCAGCCCTTGTTCTCCTCGCCGACCAGGTTCTCGACGGGCACCTCGACGTTGTCGAAGAAGACTTCGTTGACCTCGTGCTCGCCGTCGAGCGTGATGATCGGCCGCACCGTGATGCCGGGCGACTTCATGTCGATCAGCAGGAAGCTGATGCCGGTCTGCGGCTTGCCTTCGGTGCTGGTGCGCACCAGGCAGAAGATCCAGTCGCCGTACTGGCCGAGCGTGGTCCAGGTCTTCTGGCCGTTGACGATGTACTTGTCGCCGCGGCGCTCGGCGCGCGTCTTGAGGCTCGCGAGGTCCGAGCCCGAGCCCGGCTCGCTGTAGCCCTGGCTCCACCACACCTCGCCGCTGGCGATGCCCGGCAAGAAGCGCTTGTGCTGCTCGGGCGAGCCGAAGGCCATGATCACCGGCGCCACCATCACCGGCCCGAACGGCACCACGCGCGGCGCGCCGGCCAGCGCGCACTCTTCCTCGAACAGGTGGCGCTGAACCGCGTTCCAGCCCGGGCCGCCGAACTCCTTGGGCCAGCCCCAGCCGAGCCAGCCCTTGGCGCCGAGGATCTTCGCCCAGCGCTGCAGATCGTCGCGCGACAGCCGCAGCGCGTTGTGCACCTTGTGCGAGATGTCCTTCGGCAGGTTCTGCGCGACCCACTGCCGGATCTCGTCGCGGAACGCCAGCTCCTCGGCGGTGAAGTTGAGGTCCATGTGATGACTCCTGACCTGCCCGGTTTTTAGCATGAGCGTTCGCCTCGCGCGTGTCCCTGCCGGGACAAAAACGCACCGGACAATCCCCACATGCCGCACCCGCTGCCGCCCGGCTATCGCGCGAGCGTCGCCCTGCTCGCGGCGGGGCAGGTGGTGAGCTGGGCGATCCTGTACTACGCCTTCACGTCGTTCGTGCTGCCGATGCAGCGCGAGCTGGGCTGGAGCGCGCCGCAGATGCTCGGCGCCTTCACGCTCGCGCTGGCTTGCTGGGGCGCCGCGGCGTTCGTGGCCGGACGCTGGATCGACCTCGGCCGTGCGCGCGAGGTCATGGCTGGCGGCGCCTGGCTGGCCGCGGCCGGGCTCGTGCTGTGGAGCCAGGCGCGCTCGTTGCCGATGCTGTACCTCGCCTGCGCGCTGACCGGCGCGGCCATGGCCGGCACCTTGTACGAGGCGGCCTTCGCCAGCGCGACGCGCCGCTGGCCCGCGCACTACCGCGGCGCCGTCACCACGCTCACCCTGGTCGGCGGTTTCGCGAGCACCCTGGCCTTCCCGGCGCTGGCGTGGCTGATTCCGGCGTTCGGCGGGCGCGAGACCTTGCTCGGGCTGGCCGCCGTGATGGCCGGGCCGGTGGCGGTCGCGAACGCGCTGGCGTTGCGCGCGGCGCGCGCGGGCGACGAGGCGAAGCCGGCGCCGGCCCCGGCCGGCGCCGTGTCGAGGGCGGTCACCGCCTCCGCCGTCGGGCCGGCCGCCGAGCCGGCCGACGCGACCGACGGCCACACCTTCGAGCAGGCCGTGCGCGGCCGCGTGTTCTGGCTGCTCGCGGCGAGCTTCACGGCGTACTCGTTCGTGATCGCCGGCTTCTGGGCGCACGCGATGCCGGCCTTCGCCGACAAGGGCTGGAGCGAGGCCGAGGCCGTGGCCGTGCTCGTGTGGGTGGGGCCGGCGCAGGTGGCCGGGCGGGCGCTGCACGGGCTGTTCGGCGCACGGCTCGGCGCCCGCTCGCTCGGGCTGGTGGTGATGGCCGGGCTGCCGCTGGCGATGGCGCTGTTCGCGTTGACCGCGCACCCGGCCGCAATGGCGCTGTTCGCGCTGCTCTACGGCTTCAGCAACGGGCTGGTCACCATCGTGCGCGGCACGGTCGTGCCCGAGACCTTCGGCATTCGCGAGGTCGGCCGCATCGGCGGCGCGCTCTCCGGCATCGGCATCGCCGGCCGCGCTGGCGCGCCGGTGGTCACGGCGTGGCTGCTGGTCGCCGCCGGCGGCTATCGCGGGCTGATGCTCGGCATGGCGGCGCTCGGCGTGCTGGCCTTCGCGGCGTTCGCGCTGGCGAGGCCGGTGCGTACGGCGCGTCCGGCGCGCTGACCGGGCACGCGCCGGTGCCGCTCGAGAGTCAGAGCCGCTTGCTCAAGGTGAGCCGGTCGTTCTCGCGCTTCATCTGGAAGCGCGTGAGAAAGCTGTTGCCCAGCAGCACGTAGGGCAACGGCGCGGGCACGACCGCGGCCTCGACGTTGAAGATCTCCACGTCGCCCACGCGCACCCTGTCGAGCACCACGCGCTGCACCGGCACCACGCCGTTGGCGGTGGTCGTGAGGCCGCGCTGCGCGCTGCGCAGGTCGAGCCCGATGCGCTCGGCGTCGGCCTGGCTCATCGACACCAGGGTCGCACCCGTGTCCACCATGAACTGCACCGACCGGCCGTTGATGCTGCCGAGCGACGTGAAGTGGCCGCCCGGCCCCGCGCTCAGGATGATCTCGCTGCCGCCCGCGCCGCCGGCGGCCGCGCCCACGCGCACCGGCGCCGCGCCGATGCGCAAGGTGACCGGCCGGCCGCCGATCTCGACGCGCGCGTCGCCGTCGGCCACGGCGAGCAGCTTCACGCCCTGCACGGTCTGGCCCACGGCCACCGAGCGCGGGCTGCCGTCGATCACCAGCAGCGCCATGCGGTCGGCGACGCTGCCGTTGAAGGTGACGGTCTGTGCCGCGGCGGGCAGGACGGCCGCGAGCACGGCGGCGGCGGCGACGGCAGCGATCGGATGGATCATCGAGAGGTCGGTCGAGGAAGGTCAGTCGCGGAAGTTCGTGAACGACAGCGGCACGTCGGGCAGTTCGCGCTTCAGCAGCGCGATCGCGGCCTGCAGGTCGTCGCGCTTGGCGCCCGTGACGCGCACGCTGTCGCCCTGGATCGAGGCCTGCACCTTGAGTTTGCTCTGCTTGACGAGCTGCTGGATGCGTCGCGCCGTGTCGGATGCCACGCCCTTGCGCACCTCGACGTCCTGCCGCACGCGGTCGCCGCCGATCTTCTGCGGCTCGGCCGACAGGTCGAGCAGGCGGATGTCGACACCGCGCTTGCTCATCTTGGCGAGCAGGATGTCGCGCACCTGGCCCAGCTGGAACTCGCTGTCGGCCACAATGCCGATGTCCTGCCCGTTCAGCTCGATGCTCGCGCTGGTGCCCTTGAAGTCGAAGCGCGTGCCGATCTCCTTGGACGTCTGGTCCACCGCGTTGCGCACCTCGACGAGGTTGGGTTCGACGACGGCATCGAAGCTGGGCATGGCCGAGACACCGGAGCAGTGATGAAGGACGCGAACGATTCTGTCACGCCCCCCGCCGCGCCGGCGCGCGCCGCCGTCGAGCGCGACGTCAGCCTGAAGGGCTTCAACACCTTCGGGCTGCCGGCGTGCGCGCGCCGCCTGGTGCGCATCGCGGCCGACGCCGACGTGCGCCGCGTCGTCGACGATCCCGCGCTCGGGCGGGCGTCGAAGTTCATCCTCGGCGGCGGCAGCAACGTGCTGCTCACGCGCGACCTCGACGCCGTGGTGCTGAAGGTGGAGGTCATGGGCCGGCGACTCGTGCAGGCGCGCGACGAGGCCTTCGTCGTCGAGGCCGGCGCGGGCGAGAACTGGCACGCGTTCGTCGCGTGGACGCTCGCGCAGGGCTGGCCGGGGCTGGAGAACCTGGCGCTGATCCCCGGCACCGTGGGCGCCGCGCCGGTGCAGAACATCGGCGCGTACGGGGTGGAGCTCGCCGAGCGCTTCGACTCGCTCGATGCCGTCGACCTGACCACCGGGCGCAAGGTCACGCTCACGCGCGCGATGTGCCGCTTCGGCTACCGCGACAGCGTGTTCAAGCACGAGCTCGCCGGCAAGAGCGTGATCACGCGCGTGCGCTTCGCGCTGCCGCGGCCGTGGCGGCCGGTGCTCGGCTATGTCGACCTCGAGCGCCGCATGGCCGAGGCCGGCGACACGCACCCCGACGCGCAGACCGTCTTCGACTGGGTGTGCGCCATCCGCCGCGCCAAGCTGCCCGACCCCGCGCAGATCGGCAACGTGGGCAGCTTCTTCAAGAACCCGGTGGTCAGCGCCGAGCAGTGCCGCGACATCATCGGCCGCGACCCCGAGGTCGTGCACTACCCGCTGCCCGACGGCACGGTGAAGCTCGCCGCCGGCTGGCTGATCGACGCCTGCGGCTGGAAGGGCAAGACCATCGGCCGCGCCGGCGTGTACGACAAGCACTCGCTCGTGCTGGTGAACCGCGGCGGCGCGAGCGGCGCCGAGGTGCTGACCCTGGCGCGCGCCATCCAGGAGAGCGTGTACGGCCGCTTTGGCATCCGGCTCGAACCCGAGCCGGTGATCGTGTGACCCGGCGCACACTGCGCTTCACGCGGCGGCAGGCCGTCGCGTCGCTGCTGATCGCGATGACCCCGCCCACCGCCACCGCCGATGCGTCCGGCGCCGAACTGGCGTCGTACTACGACCGCCACATGGCCTTGCGCGACGGCGTGGCCTGGGTCTGGGCCGGCCGCGGCGAGCCGCGTGTGGCGGCACGCGGCGTGCGCCAGGTGGGCGTGGGGCGGCGGCACTGGTACACGCTGCTCGACGACGGCCGCCTGCAGCGCCGCGCCGACCTGGCCGACGAGCCGACCGTGCTGATGCGCGGCCTGCGCCGGTTCGCGTCGGGCGAGTCGGGCTGGTTCGGCATCGACGCCGCCGGCGTGCTCTGGCACGGCCGCGACGGGCAGGCGCCGCAGGCGGTGACCGAGCCGGTGGTCGAACGCATCGCCGAGCACGTGGTCGACGCGTGCATCGGCGACGGCGCCGACTACTACGTCACCCGCGACGGCCGGCTGTGGGTGAAGGGGCTCGCGCACCGCGGCCAGTACGGCGCCGGCAAGCTCGCCGCGACCGATCGCTTCGTCGCCACCGCGACCGACGCCGTGGCCGTGCGCGCGCACACCGGCCACGCGCTGCACCTGCGCCGCGACGGCGTGGTCATGGGCACCGGCGGCAACCGCTACGGCCCGCTGTCGTCGCACGGCCTCGGCGACAAGGCCGACCGCTGGGGCCGCCTGTTCGACGGCGCCGTCGCCATCGCCACCGGCTCGCGCCACTCGGCCGCCCTGCGCGCCGACGGCAGCCTGTGGGTGTGGGGCGAAGGCTTCGGCATCGAGCCGCGCAAGCTGCGCGACGGGGTACGGGCCGTGGCGGCGGGCGACAAGGCGACGATCGCGCTCACGGTCGAGGGCGAGGTGTGGCAGTGGGAGGGCGGCGGGGCACCGTCGAAGGTGTTGCTCGGCCCGCGCTGAGCGTGTGCCGGCGTGCGCGCGAAGTCGGCGCGGATCGTTCCCGATTCCCGGCCGAGCAGGATGAACGTCCAGAGCCAGGTGTCGAGCCGCAGCGCCGTCGCAAGGCCGCCCGCTACACCGGCCGCAGCGCAACGCGCGGCTCGGGTGCATGCACGACCACGATCGGGTCGCCCGGCCGCACCGCGCCGGACTCCAGCACGACGCCCATGACGCCGGCCTTGCGGACGAGCGTGCCGTCGGCGCTGCGCTCGAGCACGGCGGCCAGCAGGCCCGGCATGAAGTGCTCGATCTGCGCGCACGGGTTGCGCAGCCCGGTCACGCGCACGGTGGCGCGCGCGCCGATGCGCAGCACGGTGCCCTCGGCCAGTCGGAGCAGCGACAGCCCCGCGGTCGTGATGTTCTCGCCCATCTGTCCGGGCTTCACGTGCAGGCCGCGCGCCGCCAGCTCGTCGAGCAGCTCCTGCTGCAGCAGGTGCACCTGCCGCAGGTTCGGCTGCGTCGGGTCCTTCGCGACGCGCGAGCGATGCCGGACCGTGGCGCCCTGGTGAGCGTCGCCGGCCACGCCGAGGCCCGCGAGCAGCTCGATGACGGGCACGCCGTCCTTCGAGAACGCGTGCATGGCCTTGGCGTGGACGGCGCGGACCTTCGGGGGCATCGGGTGGGCCATGGGCGGCTGGCGCGGCTACACGTGGATCTGCCGCCCGCCGGCGAACGCCCAGTTCTCCCAGGTCGTCTCCTTGAACACCACCATCGCGTTCTCCGGGTCGTGCCCCGCGGCGGCGAGACCCGTCATGAGGTTCGACAGGAACTGCCGCTTCACCTTCACGCTGCGCCCGGCCGACAGGACGATCTCGATGAGGATGAAGTCGTCGGTCCTGCGACCCTGCACGTCCGGATAGTGCGGATCGAAGCGGAAGTCCTCCTCCGACAGCTCCAGCACGCGATGGAACCGGTCGGCATCGGGAACGCCGATGCCGACCAGCGCCGCGTGCACGGCCTGCAGCACGGAGTCCTTGAAGGCAGCGGGCTTCGGACGGCGGACGGTGAGGGTGACGAGGGGCATGGAGGGCTCCGGTCAGGTGTGATGTCGGGGTTCGGTCGCGTGCGACGACGGCTCGAGACCGGTGACGCAAGACGTCGATTCGAAGAACGATAAGGCATCGGCTTGCACTGCCGGTGCCTGCAAGCCGGGTCGAGGCACCCGCCTGCGCTCAGGCCGGTTCGGCGTGCAGGCGCACGCCGAGCGCGCGGGCCACCTTGAGCACGGTCGCGAAGCTGGGGTTGCCGTCGGCGCTCAACGCACGGTAGAGACTCTCGCGACTCAGGCCCGCCTCCTTGGCGACCAGGCTCATGCCCTTGGCGCGGGCGATGTCGCCAAGCGCGCGGGCAATGCCCGACACGTCGTCGGGCGCTTCATCGAGCCATGCGTCGAGATACGCCGCAATCTCCTCGGGCGTGCGAAGGTGTTCCGCCACGTCGTAGGGCGACGTCTTCACCTTGACGGACTTCTTGCGGGTCGTGGTTGCCATGACTACTCTCCAAACGACTGCGCAAGACGGATCGCCCGCGCAATGTCCTTCGCCTGCGTCGCCTTGTCGCCGCCGGCGAGCAACAGCAGGAGCCGATCGGCACGCCGTGTGTAGTACACGCGATAGCCCGGCCCCACGTCGATCTTGAGTTCCGACACGCCGTGTGTCAGATGCCGGTGCACGCCCGGATTGCCGTAGATCAGACGGTCGACACGCATCAGGATGCGAGCGCGGCCGGCGATGTCCTTCAAGTTGTCGATCCAGTCGCGGAACTCGTCGGTCTTCTCGACACGCATGCGCGGAGTGTAGCCTATGGGCTACGGCACGGGTCTTTCCCCGGCGGCTCGCAGTAACGCCAGTCGGCGAACTCGCCGATGGCTTGATCGCATCACCTCCACCCAATGCGGGCTGCGGAACGCGTTCTGCAGACCTTCCCAAAAGCGACCCAGAACATGCAGGCAATCTCGCTGTCTTGCTATTGCCGTACGCCAAACCAGCGAGCGAAGTCTCCGATGGCTGGCAAGACAAGAAACAAGAGCAGGACGGGGAGCCACGCCACCAACATGGCCAGGCGGTCGAACTTGAACGTGTACAGCAAGGCCGCCATGACAACGTATGCGCCGCCCCAACGAAACACCGAGGGAAGGAAGTTCGCGTCCGCAGCTGCGCCAAACAAGTAGAAGACGTAGACGAGCGCCGCGGTCGCCAGGATGCCGCTCGCGGTGACGACTGCGCCAGACGCTCTGCGCTCCTTCGATCTGGAGTTCGCTGATCGACTGAGTGGGTTCACGAGGCGCCTACGGAGCTTTCCATCATGCGCGACAGCCACACCGCCCGTTCGACAGGCTCACGACGTACGGGGGCTTCGACAAGCTCAGCCCGAACGGTGATCGAGGTGTCGTCAGTTCTGGAGTGCTCGATGAGGAAGGTCCGGACACCGGCACGCGGAATGCTCGCCGGTCGTTGGGAGGCTGAAGGGGCAGGCCGCGCGGTCACGGCACTAGCGTGCTGCCACACAGTTCCACCCACCGGTCGCCCCTGAAGCGAGCCCCGAGCGTGTGCTCTTCATCCCACGGCACTCGATAGCACAACTCGGCCGCGAGCTGTCCATCGAGGTCAATGATGAGCACGGCTTCAGGCTCTGCCAGTCTGAGCGCATCTTCAGGGCCGGAGACCACGGGAAACCCGTTGTCCATCGGCTCCATGCGCCCTTCGCGTACCGCTTCCGCGTACGGTACGTAATGCTCGAAGAGCGCGTCCTGAAGTTGCTTCTCGACGGCAGCGAAGTTGGCCAGCAAGGCGGAGGCATGTGACAGCGCTTCGGTGCTTGGACCTTTGCGCGAGCCAATCACGACCAGGGGAACGTGTGGATGACCCGGTAGCGCGACTTCGCCCCTCCAGCACCCGCGAATCCACCGAAGGGTTCCGAGCTGCTGGTGCTCGACGTCCGCGGTCTTGAAGAAGCTGAACATACGCAGATCCTCCCAGCAACGCCTGGCGCCAATCGGACCGCATCCGCCAAGCAGCCCAATGCCATCCCGAGCCTCGCGACGCCCGCCCCGCGGCTGAACGCGCTACTTCTCCACCCCCACCCGCGGCAACTCCGCCCCCTGCCCGAGCGACAGCAGTCCTGCCTTCGCGTAGACCTCGAGCTTTTCGCGCGTGTCGGCGATGTCGAGGTTGCGCATGGTGAGTTGGCCGATGCGGTCGGCTGGCGAGAAGGTGGACTCGCCTTTTTCCATCGTCAGCCGCTCGGGCTTGTAGGTGAGGTGGGGCGACTCGGTGTTCAGGATCGAGTAGTCGTTGCCGCGGCGCAGTTCGAGCGTGACTTCGCCTGTCACGGCGCGCGCCACCCAGCGTTCGGCGCTCTCGCGCAGCATGATGGCCTGCGGGTCGAACCAGCGGCCCTGGTACAGCAGGCGGCCCAGCTTGAGGCCGTTGATGCGGTACTGCTCGATGGTGTCTTCGTTGTGGATGCCGGTGACCAGGCGCTCGTAGGCGATGTGCAGCAGCGCCATGCCGGGGGCTTCGTAGATGCCGCGGCTCTTGGCCTCGATGATGCGGTTCTCGATCTGGTCGCTCATGCCCAGGCCGTGGCGGCCGCCGATGCGGTTGGCTTCGAGCAGCAGCTCCACCGGGTCGGCGAACTCGCGGCCGTTCAGCGCCACCGGGCGGCCTTCGTGGAAGCGCACCGACACCTCCTCGCGCCGGACTTCCACGTCGTCGCGCCAGAAGGCCACGCCCATGATCGGGTTGACGATGCGGATGCCGCTGGCCAGCTGCTCCAGGTCCTTGGCCTCGTGCGTCGCGCCGAGCAGGTTGCTGTCGGTGGAGTACGCCTTCTCGGCCGACATCTTGTAGGCGAAGCCGGCCTTCGCCATGAAGGCCGACATCTCGGCGCGGCCGCCCAGCTCGTCGATGAAGGTCTGGTCGAGCCAGGGCTTGTAGATGCGCAGGGCCGGGTTGGCCAGCAGGCCGTAGCGGTAGAAGCGCTCGATGTCGTTGCCCTTGAAGGTGCTGCCGTCGCCCCAGATGTGGACGTCGTCTTCCTTCATGGCCGCCACGAGCATGGTGCCGGTGACGGCGCGGCCGATGGGCGTGGTGTTGAAGTAGGTCACGCCCGCGGTGCTGATGTGGAACGCGCCGCATTGCAGCGCCGCGATGCCCTCGTGCACGAGCTGCGCGCGGCAGTCGACCAGGCGCGCGCGCTCGGCGCCGTACAGCAGGGCGCGGCGCGGGATGTCGTCGTAGTCGGGCTCGTCGGGCTGGCCGAGGTGGGCGGTGTAGGCGTACGGGATGGCGCCCTTCAGGCGCATCCAGTGCAGCGCTGCGCTGGTGTCGAGGCCGCCCGAGAACGCGATGCCGACCTTCTGGCCGACGGGGAGGTGCTGGAGGATGGTGGTGCCCATGGCGCTATTGTCGCCGCGCCGTGGGCACGGGTCAGCGCGCCGGCACCGCCAGCGGCGGCGGCAGCGGCATGCCGCGCGCGGCCATCGCGCTGCGCACGCGCTCGGGGTGGTCGCTGATGATCCCGTCGACACCCAGGCCGAGCATGCGCTCGATGTCGGCCGGCTGGTTCACCGTCCACACCACCACCTTCAGGCCGAGCTGGCGCGCCTCGGCCAGCGTCTCGGGCGCGAGGTCGCCGAAGTAGGGCGACCACACGGCGCAGCCCGCGGCCTTCACCAGCTTCGGCAGGCTGCCGCCGTGCTCGGCCAGCGCGAGTCCGGCGGTCCAGCGCGAATCGGCGATGTTGTTCAGCCAGTCGCGCTGCGCGCTCAGGCACACCGTGGGCACGGCGGGCGCCAGGCGCTGCACCTCGCGCAGGGTGCGCCAGTCGAAGCTCTGGATGCTCACGCGCGTCTGCATGCGGTACTCGCGCACCACGTCGAGCAGCGCGCGCGCAAAGGCCGCGGGCTCGGCCGTGGCCTCGGGCTCCAGCGGCGACAGCTTGGTCTCGATGTTGAAGCGCACGCGCGCGCCGCCGTTCGCCTCGGCCGCGGCGACGCGCTCGAACAGCGCGGCCAGGGTCGGGATGCGCTCGCCGTCCTTCGGCTGCTGCAGCGGGTAGGTCTGCGCGTAGCGCGTGCCGGGCTTGAGCCGGCCCACGTCGTAGGCCTGCAGCTCGGCCAGGGTGAGCGACGCGATGGCCGGGCCGGTGGCTTCGAGCCAGCGGCGTTGCGCGTCGCGCGTGATGTGGGGGTTGAGCTTCGGGTCGTGCGCGATGACGACCACGCCGTCCTTCGTGATGCCGGTGTCGAGCTCGAGCGTGTGCACGCCCAGCGCCAGCGCCGCGTCGAAGGCGGCGAGCGTGTTCTCCGGCGCCAGGCCCCGCGCGCCGCGATGGCCCTGCAGGTCGAAGGCGGCGGCGGGTGCGGGCAGCGCGAGCGCCGCGGCGGCGAGGGTCAGCGTCCCGATGCCGGCGGCGCGGGCGGCGGCCGTTCGGCCGCGCAAAGCGTGATTAAGTGCCATGCGCCGAGCGTAGCAAGGCCGCGCGACGTCTTCGATGCGGGCCGGCCCGGTTCGTACACTGCCGCTCGATGACCGACATCGACCCCACGCAGCCCGCACCGGATGCGCCCGACGCGCCGGCGGGCGACGCGCTGCCGCCCGGCACGCGGCTGGGCGAGTTCGAGATCCGCGGCGTCGTCGGCGTGGGCGGCTTCGGCATCGTGTACCTCGCGTTCGACCACGCGCTGCACCGCGAGGTCGCCGTCAAGGAGTACATGCCGGCCGCGCTGGCGGCGCGCGGCGCGGGCCACGCGGTGTCGGTGCGTTCGAGCGCGCAGGCCGAGACCTTCGCGCTCGGGCTGCGTTCGTTCGTGAACGAGGCGCGCATCCTCGCGCGCTTCGATCATCCGTCGCTCGTCAAGGTGCACCGCTTCTGGGAAGAGCGCGGCACCGCGTACATGGCGATGCCGTACTACCGCGGCCGCACGCTCAAGGCCGTGCGCGCCGAAATGGCCCGCGCGCCCGACGACGCCTGGCTGCGCCACGTGCTCGCGCCGCTGCTCGACGCGCTGCAGCACCTGCACGCCGAGGGCGTGTTCCATCGCGACGTCTCGCCCGACAACGTGCTGCTGGTCGACGGCGACCGGCCCGTGCTGCTCGACTTCGGCGCCGCGCGTCGCGTGATCGGCGACCGCACGCAGACGCTGACCGCGATCCTGAAGCCGAGCTACGCGCCGATCGAGCAGTACGGCGAAGGCGAGGGCGGGGCCGTGCGCCAGGGGCCGTGGACCGACCTCTACGCGCTGGGCGCGACCCTGCACTACGCGATCACCGGCCAGGCGCCGCCGCCGGCCACCGCGCGCGTGGTGCACGACGAGTACGCGACGCTCGCGCCGCGCGCCGCGGCGCTCGGCCTGTCGCCGGCGCTCGCGCGGGCCGTCGACTGGATGCTCGCCGTGCGTCCCGCCGACCGGCCTGCCGACGTGGCCGCACTGCGCGCGCTGCTCGGTCTGGCCGAGGCCGTGCCGCGCAGCGCGCCGCCGCGCACGACGCCGCCGCCGACGGCGGCGCCCGATGCCGGGCCCGCGTCGGGCCCCGCCGCGCACGCGACGACGGTGGCGATGGATCGCACGGTGGTCCAGGCGCGACGCGAGGCGACGCCGGAGGCGGGCGCGGCGGCATCCGTGAGTGCGGCATCCGTGAGTGCGGCGGACGCGGTGTCGGCGGCGTTGGCAGCGCCGGCAGTGCCGGTCGCCGCGCCCGCGCCCGCGTCCGCGTCCGCGGCACGCGGCCGACCGCTCGACATGCTGCTGATCGGGCTGGGTGTGGCCGTGCTGCTCGTCGTGGCGCTGGGCTGGTGGGTGCGCGCCATGTCCAGGCCGGCCGCGTCGGTGGCGGCGCCGCTGCCGGCTGCGTCGGTCGTGGTGTCGCCCGCGCCGGCAGCGGTGCCGCAGGCCGCGTCGACGTCCGTGCCTGCATCGCCGACCGGATCGCCGACGGCAGATGCAACCACCCCAACGACCACCCCAACGACCACCCCAACGACCGCCTCAACGCCCGCGCCGGCACCACAGCCCGCGCCGCCATCGACCGGCGCGACGCGCACACCGCCGCCGCGCCCGGCTGCACGCGACGCCGACGACACGTCCGCGCGGCCGGCATCGCCGAAGAGCGCTCCTGCCACGGCCGGCACGGCGACCGGTGGCGCGAACGCCGCCGAAGAAGCCGGTCCGCGCGACCGCTGCGGCGGCCGCGTGTTCCTCGCGCTGCACCGCTGCATGACGCGCGAATGCCGCCGGCCCGAGATGCGCCTGCATCCGCAGTGCGTGCAGTGGCGGCAGGAAGAGCGCGAACGCGCGCCGCAGCGGCCCTCGGGCTGAACGCGCCGTCGGCGCGCGGCGTCACCTGCGCGACGCGGGTATCACAGAATGGAGCGTCGCGCGGCGGCGCGCTACACCTGCACCCGACGCATCGCAGGCGAGGACGTGCCGTGACCGACCGACCCCATCACGCGATCTGGCCGCGCCGCCTGCCGCGCGCGCTGGAGATCCCGAACACCACCTTGTGGTTCAACGCCGAGGTCAGCGCGGCGCGCTACCCCGACAAGCCGCTGTACCGCTTCTTCGGCCGCAGCCTCGGCTTCGCGCAGTTCAAGGCGCAGGCCGAGGCGGTGGCCGGCTGGCTGCAGCACGCCGGCGTGCGCAAGGGCGACCGCGTGCTGCTGTTCATGCA
>CAZFET010000057.1:10453-14322 GCA_964517545.1 uncultured Burkholderiaceae bacterium | reverse complement strand
AGCGCTTGCATGGCATGCAAGAGGTCAGCGGTTCGATCCCGCTTACCTCCACCAACCGCGCACGATGGGCGAGAAGCTTAGAAGTCCCCTTCGTCTAGAGGCCTAGGACACGACCCTTTCACGGTTGTAACAGGGGTTCGAATCCCCTAGGGGACGCCAACACGATCGCCCGGTGGCACGCGAGTGCGCCGGGCGATTCCCGTTGCGGGCTCCGAATCTTCCGTACCGGTCTGCCGCGGGCAGCACGCGGCCCAGAGGCGTGAAGGCGTCTTCCGACGCCTTGTCGGCGACCGCGAAGTCGAGACTTCCCGATCAGGACGCTCGGGCCGCGGATGACGGGCTCACGTGCACGGCGTCGATGCGCCGGGCGCGCGACGACTTCAGCGAGCGCGCGGCCTCGGTCTGCCAGCCCAGCGTGGCGACGATGCGGTTGTGCACCATGGCCGAAGCGGTCGGGCTGAGCCGGCTGCCGTCGGAGCCGAGCAGCGCGAGGTTGCTGCGCACGTCCATCGGGTCGACCAGCGCGAACACGCCGGGGCTGATCTGCGCCCACTGCCACGACACGCCGACGAGTCCTTCGGGCGACATACCGCCCCAGGTGGACTCGCCCGACGGGCCGCACCAGAGGTCGCCCGCCGGCGTCGCGTGGGTCACGCAGGTGTCGAGGTGGACGAGGTCCAACCGATGGATATTCTGGGCGGACCAACTTATGATCGGCCACAAGCCCACCTCCAGCGACGTGATCATCGTGAGGCCTCGCGTCTCCCTGAGGGCGCGTTCGTGATGAGGTGGTGGAAGTATCGGCGCGGCCCGGCGATTCGCCATCTGTAAAGGCTTGCAGGGCACCGCCGCGCAAGGCAGAGGGAACGACGATGCTGCAGCAGGACTACCTGTCCGTGCTCGAGGCCAGGAGCGCTGACGAGTTGCGCGAGCGGATCATCGCGTTCGGCGAAGACCTGGGCTTCGAGCGGGTCGCGGCCACGACCGTGGTCGAGCGCCCATTCGGAAGCACGGACTTCATCAGTATCCACAACATCCCCGAGCAGTACTTGCCGCTGTCGTCGAGCCCTGTACGAGCCGAACGAGATCCGGTGGTGCAGCACTGCAAGCGCTCGACGGTGCCAATCATCTGGTCGCAAGGCACGTATGTCTCGCGTGGACTGGGCGAGCAGTGGGAGGAGCAGGAGCCGTTCGGATTTGCGAACGGCATTGCACTGGCGCTGCATTTGCCGCAAGGTCGTCACTTCCTCTTCGGCGTCAATCGTTGTGAGGGGCTGCCGTACTCTCCCGCAGAGACGACGCAGTTGCTGGCGACCGTGCAGTTGTTTGCGGTACATGCGTGCGAGGCCGCACTCAAGTTGCTTGCCCCGGCTGAGGCGCCCGACGCGCCTTCTTTGACGCCACGCGAACTCGAGTGCCTGCGTTGGACGATGGAAGGCAAGACAGCCTGGGAGGTCGGCTCCATCCTCGGCATTAGCGAGCGGACCGCCGTGCTGCATGTCAACAACGCAGCTCACAAACTGAACTGCGTGAGCAAGCACCAGGCGGTCATCAAGGCCATGCGGCTCGGGCTGATTCACTGAGCCCGCCGCCACGGCGTGGACCGTACCTGTAAGAGTTGACACTTTCGGGCCCCCTTGGTCGGGTGGTCGAATCTGCTCATGCGTGCAGTAGCGCACGCGTCACTGACCGGAGCAGACCACATGACCACGACGCGCAAGACCAAGAGCGAAGCCACCGTCGCCCAAACCAAGCCGCAGAAGACCCAGGCCGAAGCACCGAGCCGTACCGTCGGTCAGGTGATCGAGCGCAGCCAGTTGAAGCAGGTCGGTGGTGGCACGTCAACGCCAGTGACTCGCTGGTAGTCGCCAGCCGCGCGACCCGCCCTGTAAGAGTTGACAGTACCCCCGCAACCCGCCTGTCGCGAAACTCCGGGCCATGAGAACTCATGGCTCAGGGAAGTAGCGGCATGGCGGGGCTTTTTCGTGCGGAGGTGCTGGAGCACCGGCAGCAGGCCTGGATCGGAGAGGTCCAGGCGATCCGCCCGCTGTCGCTGACGGTGCTGACGACGGCGATCGTGCTCATCGCGCTGGCGGTGGGCGCGTTCGTCGCCTTCGGCCACTACACCAAGAAGGCCCGCGTCGCCGGCGTGCTGCTGCCCGACCGCGGCGTGGTCCGCGTGATGACGCCGGCTGCCGGCGTCGTGGTCGAGCGGCTGGTGGCCGAGGGGCAGCACGTGCGGCAGGGCGACGTGCTGTTCGTCCTGTCGGCCGACGTCGCCACGCGCGCGGGCGATACGCAGGCGGCCGTGCAGGCCAGCCTCGACGAGCGCATCCGCAGCCTGCGTGACAGCACCGGGCAGCAGCAGCGACTCGTGCAGTCGCAGCGCGCCGAGCTCGACCGCCGCATCGCCGACATGCAGCGCGAGTTCGACCAGATGGGTGCGGAGATCGCGCTCAACCGCGATCGCCTGGCGCTCGCCCGCGAGGCGCTGGCGCGCCTCGAGTCGCTGAAGGCCGAGCGCTTCGTCTCGCCCGCGCAAGTGCAGACCAAGGCCGAGGAGGTGCTCGCGCTGCAGGCGCAGCTGTCGTCGCTCGAGCGCCAGCGCAGTGCCCACCGGCGCGAGATCGGCACGCTCGAGTCCGAGCGCGCGCAGCTGCCGCTGCGCGAGACCACGCAGCGGGCGCAGCTGGAGCGCGACCTGCAGGAACTGGTGCAGCAGCAAGCCGAGGCCGAGTCGCGCCGGCGCATCGTCGTGCGCGCGCCGCACGACGCGCAGGTGACGGCGCTCACCGCCGAGCCGGGCCAGACCGCGCTGCCCGGCGTGGCGCTGGCCAGCCTGGTGCCGGCCGACTCGAAGCTGCAGGCGCACCTGTTCGCGCCGTCGAGCGCGGTCGGTTTCCTCGCGCCCGAGCAGAGCGTGCTCGTGCGCTATCGCGCATACCCGTACCAGAAGTTCGGCCACCACACCGGGCGCGTCGTCGCGGTGTCGCGCACGCCGCTGCAAGGCGCCGAGCTCGCGTCGCTGCCCGTCGCGCGCGCGGGCAGTGCCGACGAACCGCTGTACCGCATCACGGTCGAGCTCGACCGGCAGTCGATCCTCACCTACGGCGAGGAACGCCCGCTCGCCGCCGGCATGCAGCTCGACGCCGACGTGCTGCTCGACCGCCGCCGCCTGATCGAGTGGGTCTTCGAGCCGGTGATCAGCGTCACCGGCCGCGTCTGACGCGGGCGCCGCCGTGCTGGACGCCCTGCACCTCGGATTCGGCGCGCGGCGCGTGCCGCTCGTGCTGCAGACCGAGGCCGCGGAGTGCGGCCTCGCGTGTCTTGCGATGGTGGCTTCGCACCACGGCCACCGCACCGACCTCGCGACCTTGCGCCAGCGCTTCTCGATCTCGATGAAGGGCCTGACCCTGGCCGACATGGTGGACCTCGCCGACGCGATGCAGCTCGCGTCGCGCGCGGTGCGCGTCGAGCTGGACGACCTCGTGCGACTGCCGGTGCCGTGCATCCTGCACTGGGACCTGGACCCCTTCGTGGTGCTCGTGCGCGTGCGCCGCGGCGTGGCGCACCTGCACGACCCGGCGCGCGGCGCGCGGCGGCTGCCGCTGGCCGAGGTGTCGCGTCACTTCACCGGCGTGGTGCTCGAGCTGCAGCCGGGCGCGGGGTTCGAACTGCGCCGGCGGCCCGCGCCCGTGAAGCTGTCGCAGCTCATGGGGCGCGTCACGGGCGTGCGGCGCGCGCTGGCGCAGGTGGCGTTGCTCGCGCTCGCGCTCGAGGCCTTCACCTTGCTCGTGCCGTTCTACCTGCAGTGGGTGGTCGACGACGTTCTGGTCAGCGCTGATCGCGACCTGCTGGCCACGCTCGGC
>CAZFET010000057.1:0-10443 GCA_964517545.1 uncultured Burkholderiaceae bacterium | reverse complement strand
CGGGTCGACGGCGGACGCCGTCATGCGGGCGGCCGACCGCGTCGTCCTGCTGGTCGCCTGCCTGGCCACGTTCGCCATCAACCTGGACACCAACCTGGTCAACGTCGCCCTGCCGGCGCTGACCCGGCAGCTCGGCGCCAACACCCAAGACCTGCAGTGGGTGGTCGACGACGTGCTGGTCAGCGCCGATCGCGACCTGCTGGCCACGCTCGGCGCGGGCTTCGGCCTGCTGGTGCTGATCACGTCGGCCACGGCGGCCATCCGCTCGTGGGCGGTGCTGCACCTGTCGACCACGCTCAACCTGCAGTGGCTCGGCAACGTGTTCGCGCACCTGATGCGGCTGCCGCTCGGCTGGTTCGAGAAGCGCCACACGGGCGACGTGTGGTCGCGCTTCTCGGCGGTGTCGACCATCCAGCAGACCTTGACCACCAGCTTCGTCGAGGCGCTCATCGACGGCGTGCTGGTCGTCACGACCCTGGCGATGATGTTCTTCTACAGCGGCACGCTCACCCTCGTGGCGCTGGGCGCGGTGCTCGTGTACCTCGGCCTGCGCGCGGCGTTCTTCCGCCCGCTGCGCGACGCCACCGAGGAGGCCATCGTGCACGAGGCGCGCCGCTCGACGCACTTCCTCGAGTCGCTGCGCGGCGTGCAGGCGATCAAGCTGCACAACCGCGAGCTCGACCGGCAGGCGCGCTTCCTCAACGTCGCGGTCGACGCGGCCAACGCCGACGTGCAGACCCGCAAGCTCGCGCTGTCGTTCACCACCTTGCACCGGCTCGTGTTCGGCCTGGAGCGCGTGGCCGTGGTCTGGATCGGCGCGCTGCTCGTGCTCGACTCGAAGTTCTCGGTGGGCATGCTGTTCGCGTTCCTCGCCTACAAGGAGCAGTTCTCGACGCGCGTGTCGAGCCTCATCGACAAGGTCGTCGAGCTGAAGATGCTGCGCCTGCAAGGCGAGCGGCTGGCCGACATCGTGCTCACGCCGCCCGAGGAAGTGGCTCGAACGGCGCTGCGCGGCGCGGCCCGGCAGGTCGAGCCGAGCCTCGCGCTGCGGGACGTCGGCTTCCGCTACTCCGACACCGAGCCTCGCGTGCTCGAGCGCTGCAGCCTGAAGGTCGAACCGGGCGAGTCGGTGGCCATCGTCGGGCCGTCGGGCTGCGGCAAGACGACCTTGCTGAAGCTCATGCTCGGCATCCACACGCCGCAGTCCGGCGAGATCCGCGTCGGCGGCGTGCCGCTGCAGGAACTCGGCCTCGCGCGCTTTCGCGACATGGTCGGCACGGTGATGCAGGACGACCAGCTGTTCGCCGGTTCGATCGCCGAGAACATCACCTTCTTCGACGCGCAGCCCGACTTCGACTGGATGGAGGAGTGCGCGCGCATCGCGTCCGTGCACGACGAGATCGAGTCCATGCCGATGGGCTACCACACGCTCATCGGCGACATGGGCGCCAGCATCTCCGGCGGGCAGAAGCAGCGCATCCTGCTGGCCCGCGCGCTGTACAAGCGGCCGAAGCTGCTGTTCCTCGACGAGGCCACGAGCGCGCTCGACATCGACCGCGAACGCAGCGTCAACCACGCGATCCGCCAGCTCGACCTCACGCGCGTGATCGTCGCGCACCGGCCCGAGACCATCGCGGCGGCGGGCCGCGTGATCGTGCTGGCCGACGGACGCGTGGCGCAGGACCTGCGCAGCGTCGGCGCGCGCGGGTCCGAGGGCGGCAGCAAGGGAGCGGGCTGACATGGTCGACGCACCCGTCGTCGTGGAACCCGGCGCCGACGCGACGCCGGCCGCCGGCGCCGCCCGGCTGCGCCGCGCCTCGACGGCCCGCGCGCGTTGGCCGCGCGGCGCGGTCGAGGCGATCCATCGCCTGAACGAACTGATCGTCGAGCAGCTCGGCGTCTCGCGCAGCGGAGACTGGGCGGTCGCCGGCGAAGACCGCAGCGCCACCTGCATCGACCTGTACGAACGCGATGGCGCGCGTCACCGCCGCGCCGGCGTGCGGCATGCGGCCGACGACCCGGTGTTCCATCGATGCCTCGACGAGCGCGGCGTGGTGGCCGCGCCCAGCAGCGACGCCGACATCGAGCCCGCGCCCGACGGCGTGACGGCGGTGATGGCCGTCGGGCTGCGTCGCGAGGGTCGGCTCGCCGCCTATGTGTGCGCCGAACAGACCGGCGCCTCTCGCACCTGGACCATGGAAGAGCAACGATTCATGAAATCCATGATCGACGTGGTGCGCGAGGTGCTCGCGACCGCCGGCCCGGAGGCCGCGGCGGCGCATGCGCCGGCGTTGCTGCAGCGCCTGCCGGCCGTGGCGTATCGCGGCTCGCGCATCGGCGAGCGCTGGACGCTCACCTTCGTGAGCGAAGGTGCGCTGCAGGTGCTCGGCCGCGCGGCGGCCGATCTGGTGGGTCGACCGATCGAAGCCTTGCGCGAACTGCTGTCTACCGCGCCGCCCGCGCTGCCCGAGGAAGGCGAGTTCGAGAACGGCTATGGCCCGCACGAGCCCGCCGCCCAGCCGCGCCGACTGACCGAGAAAGGCCGTGTCGGCGTCGACGCGGCGAGCGGCGAGCCGGTGGTGGAGGCGATCGTCGCCGACATCACCGCCAGCACCGCAGACGCGAGCGGCGGCGTGGCGGCCCCGGCCGCGGTGCCGCCGGTGGCGAGCGAGCTGCTGTCGCAGGTGAGCCACGAGTTGCGCACGCCGCTCAACGCCATCCTCGGCTTTGCCCAGCTGCTCGAGCGTGATCCGGCCGTGATGGCCACGCCGTCGGGCGAATACCTCGCGCAGATCCAGCGCGCGGGCCGGCATCTCATGGAGGTCATCAACGAGACGCTGGACCTGTCGCGTCTCGAAGCAGGCGCGGTCGAACTCGAGATCCAGCCGGTGGCGCTGGACACGATGATCACGCAGTGCCTGCCGATGATCGAGAACCAGGCCGCGCAGGCGCAGGTGAGCGTCGTGGCCGCGATGCCGCCCGCCGCCTTGCGCGTGCGGGCTGATCCGCGCCGGCTCAGTCAGGCGCTGGTGAACCTGCTGTCCAACGCGGTCAAGTACAACCGTCGCGGTGGGCGCGTCACGATCGACTGCGTGGCCGATGCCGCCAGCGTGCGCCTGCGGGTCGCCGACACCGGGATCGGCGTGGCCGAGTCGCAGATCGGTGCGCTGTTCCAGCCGTTCAACCGGCTCGGCATGGAGCAAAGCGCGATCGAAGGCGTGGGCCTCGGACTCGTCATCACGCGTCGGCTCCTCGAGGCGATGGGCGGCCGCATCGAGGTCGCCAGCCAGCACGGCGTCGGTTCGACCTTCTCGATCGTGCTGCCGCGCGCGACGCCTTGAAGCCCGCCCGGCCGGGCGAGGCGCACATCCGCTGTGCTACAGTTGCGGCTTCGTTTCTGGCCGCGGAGTGGTAGTTCAGTCGGTTAGAATACCGGCCTGTCACGCCGGGGGTCGCGGGTTCGAGTCCCGTCCACTCCGCCACAACATCCTGAACGCCCGCCTCGTGCGGGCGTTCTCCATTCCGCCCGCCCCGTGCGGGCGTTCGTCATTCCGCCCGCCTCGCCGGCATCGGCAGGCGCACGAGGCCGGTCACGAGCGAGGTGCCGACGAGGATCACCGCGCAGCCGAGCACCATCGCGGGCGTGAGCGTCTCGCCGAGGAACGCGAAGCCCCACAGGACCGCGAAGGCGGGGATCAGGAACGTCACCGACACCGCGTTGGTCGCGCCCACGTGCGCGATCAGCCGGAAGTACAGGACGTAGGCGACGGCCGTGCACAGCACCGCCAACGTGAGCGCCACGAGCCACGGGACGGGGCCGGGTGTCACGGCCGGCCACGACCACCACGCCGGCAACGCCAGGACGACCGCGGCCGAGACCTGGCTGCCGGTGGCCAGTGCGAACGGGCTCACGCCTGCCAGCCGCTTCTTCGCGAAGCTGGCCGAGAAGCCGTACAGGAGCGTGGCCGCGAGACACGCTGCGATGGCGATGGCGCTGCTCACCCCGTGCGCCTCGGGTCGCAGACTCGCCTTGTCCCACGCGAGGCCGACCACGCCCGCGAAGCCGATCGCCAGGCCGAGCAGACGCGACGCGCCGAGCCGGTCGCGCAGCCACAGCGCCGCGAACAGCGCGCCGAACAGCGGAGTCGTGGCGTTGAAGATCGACGACAGGCCGGCAGTGATCGCGAGCGCCGCATAGCTGAACAGCAGGAACGGCAGCGCCGAGTTGGTCAGGCCGACCAGCGCGATGGCTTTCCAGTGCTGGCGCAACGCGGGCAGCTCGCCGCGCATCGCCAGCAACGGCAGCAGCACCACGCCCGCGCCCGCGACGCGCAGCCACGACAGCGGTGCCGGCCCGAAGTCGGCCGCCCCCATGCGCATGAACAGGAACGATGCGCCCCAGATCGCGGCCAGCGCCACGAGTTCGAGCGCGTCGCGCGGCTTCATGCGATCGAAGGTCCGAAGCGGGTCGGCGGCACACCCGCACGCGAGTCCGCACGCGCGCCTGCACTCGAGCCGGCGCCGCCCGAGTCCGCGGGCGAGGCCGTCGTGGCATCGGCCTCCAGCGCGAGCAGCGCGCGCTTGCGCTCGAGTCCGCCGGCATAGCCGGTGAGGCTGCCGTCGGCGCCGCGCACGCGGTGGCACGGCACGACGATGCTCGCCGGGTTGCGCCCGATCGCGGCACCGACCGCGCGCACCGCGCCGGCCAGCCCGGCCCGCCGCGCGAGCTCGCCGTAGCTGCACGTGTGCCCGGGCGGCAGGTCGAGCAGCGCCGACCACACCTGGCGCTGGAACGGCGTGCCGTGCAGGTCGAGCGGGACGGCGAAGCGCGCCGGCACGCGGCCGCGCCAGTACGCGTCGAGCTCTTCGGCCGTCAGCGCGATCCAGCGCTGGCCCGGATCGACCGGCGCATCGAGCCGACCGGGATGATGCTTCTGGCCATCGAACCACAGACCGGCCAGGCCGTGCGCCGTGGCGGCAGCGGTCAGGCTGCCGAGCGGCGAGGCCAGCCGGGCCTGCGCGACCAGCGCCTGCAGGCGGATCATGCCGAGACCTTCGCGGCGCGGCGACGCGGCGCCGGGCGGGCCTTCGGCGGCGCGGCTTCGTCGAGCCACTGCCACAGGCGGATCACCGCGTAGGCGCGCCACGGCCGCCACGCCTCGGCGGCGGCCTCGGCCGCGCGCGCCGAGCGCGTGCCCAGCGCGTTGAGCACCGCGACGTCGGTGGACGGGAAGGCGTCGGGCCACGCCAGCGCACGCATCGCGATGGTCTGCGCCGTCCACTCGCCGATGCCGGGCAGCGCGCGCAGCGCCTCGAGCGTGGACGCGAGCGGCGCCCCCCGGTGCAGTTCGATCCGGCCGGCGGTCACTTCGCGCGCCAGTGCCTTCAGGGCGCCGATGCGCTGCCGCACGATGCCGAGACTGCCGATCGCATCGTCCGGCGCCTCGGCGATCGAGCGCGCCGACGGGAACAGGCGATGCAGGTCGGGCCAAGGCGTCTCGATCGGCGTGCCGAAGCGCTCGACCAGCCGCCGCGTGAGCGTGCGCGCGGCCGCCACCGTCACCTGCTGGCCGAGGATGACCCGCGCGGCCGTCTCGAAGCCGTCGATGCCGTTGGGCACGCGCACGCCCGGCCGCGGCGGCACGGGCAGGCTGCGCAGCGCGCCGTCGACCGCGTCCGGGTCGGCGTCGAGGTCCAGGCCCTGCCGCACGCGCTGCAGCACCTCGCCGAGCACCGGCAGCAAGGACGGCGCCACCTGCAGCTCGAGCTCGTGCCGCTCGGGCACGAAGCGGCCCGCCAGCCAGCCGGCCAACGGTCGTCCGCCGGGCAGGGTCCAGGCCAGGGTGCGTCGCAGCGAGAGTCCGTCGATGGTCTCGATGCCGTCGAGCCGGCGCGCGGCGAAGAAGCGCAGCAGGCCCTCGATGTCGTAGGGCGGCCGGTAGCCCAGCCTCACGACGAGCGTGCCGGCCTGCGCCACGTGGCGCGCGTCGCGCTCGCGGCGCAGCGCCGTCGGGTTGAGGCGGTAGCGTTCGGCGAAGGCCGCGTTGAAGCGGCGCACGCTCGCGAACCCGCTCGCGTGCGCGACCTGCGTCACCGGCAGCGGCGTGTCGGTCAGCAGCTGCTTGGCGTGCAGCAGCCGCTGCGTGGTCAGGTAGTCCACCGGCGAGACGCCGTGCACCTCGTGGAAGATGCGCCGCAGATGCCGGTCGGTCACGCCCAGGCGCGCGGCCACCTCCGGCACGTACACGTCGTGGCCGGCCCGGGTGGCCTGCTCGATCATGCGCGCCGCCTGAAGTGCCAGCGTGTGCGGCGAGTCGACGAGCGACAGCCCCGGCGCCAGCTCGGGCCGGCAGCGCAGGCACGGCCGGAAGCCCTGCGCCTCGGCGCTCGCCGCGTTGCCGAAGAAGCGGCAGTTCTCCGCGCGCGGCGTGCGCACGCGGCACACCGGCCGGCAGTACACGCCGGTGGTGGTGACACCCACGAACAAGCGGCCGTCGAAACGCGCGTCGCGCGTCTTCAGCGCGAGGTAGGCGGTGGCGTCGTCCAGGGGCATGGCGGGCATCTTAGGCCGGCACGGCGAGTCGGCTGGCCGTTTCCGGACACGTGGTCCGGCCGCCGTCGGCGGCTCGCGCGGCGGCCGACGGGCAGGCGAAGGCGCCGTCCCTACAATCGGCCGCTCTGGAGGAAGCGCATGCAGGTCAACCCGGGAGTGTTCAAGGCCTACGACATCCGTGGCGTCGTCGGCAAGACCATCGACGAGGCCTTCGCCGAGGCCCTGGGCCGCGCCTTCGGCACCGAGGCGCTGGCCGCCGGCGACAAGGCGGTGGCGGTGGGCCGCGACGGGCGCCTGTCGGGGCCGGCGCTGGCCGGCGCGTTGATGCGCGGGCTCGCGTCGACCGGGCTCGACGTGGTGGACCTCGGCGCGGTGACCACGCCGATGCTGTACTACGTGGCCGCCACGCGCGCGCAGCACGGCTGCCGCAGCGGCATCCAGGTCACGGGCAGCCACAACCCGAAGGACTACAACGGCTTCAAGATGGTGCTGGCCGGCCGCGCCATCTACGGCGACGACATCCAGAAGCTGCGCCGCCGCATCGAGGCCGACGACTACGCCGCCGGCAAGGGCCGCATCGGCCGCATGGACGTGCTGGCCGAGTACACGCACCGCATCGTCGGCGACTGCAGGCTCGCGCGGCCGATGAAGATCGTGGTCGACTCCGGCAACGGCATCCCCGGGGCGTCGGCGCCCGGCGTGCTGCGCGCGCTGGGCTGCGACGTGACCGAGCTGTACTCCGAGGTCGACGGCGACTTCCCCCACCACCACCCCGACCCGAGCAAGCTCGAGAACCTGGCCGACCTGATCGCCACCGTGAAGAAGACCGGCGCCGAGCTCGGCCTCGCGTTCGACGGCGACGGCGACCGGCTCGGCGTGGTGACGCGCGACGGCCACGTCATCTACCCCGACCGCCAGCTGATGCTGTTCGCCACCGACATCCTGTCGCGGCAGCGCGGCGCGAAGATCATCTTCGACGTGAAGTGCACGCAGCGCCTCGCGCCGGCCATCCGCGCGGCCGGTGGCGAGCCGCTGATGTGGAAGACCGGCCACTCGCTCATCAAGGCCAAGATGAAGGAGACCGGCGCGCCCATCGCCGGCGAGATGAGCGGGCACATCTTCTTCGGCGAGCGCTGGTACGGCTTCGACGACGCGACCTACACCGCCGCGCGGCTGCTCGAGATCCTGTCGCGCTCGAAGAACCCGACCGCCGTGCTCGACGCGCTGCCCACGAGCCACAGCACGCCGGAGCTCAACCTGCCCTGCCCCGACGGCGAACCGCATGCCGTGATCGAGAAGCTGCGCGCCACGGCGAGCTTTCCCGGCGCGCGCGAACTGATCACCATCGACGGCCTGCGCGCCGAGTACGACGACGGCTTCGGCCTCGTGCGCGCGTCCAACACGACACCGGTGCTCGTGCTGCGCTTCGAGGGCCACACGCCCGAGGCGCTGCACCGCATCGAGCGCGACTTCATGGCCGCGCTGCGCGCCGTCAAGCCCGACGCGAACGTCGCCGCGGCGGCCCATTGACCCTCGTCGGGTCGGCGGGCCAGGTGCGCATCCTGATCGTCAAGCTGTCCTCGCTCGGCGACGTGGTGCACGCGATGCCGGTGGTGGCCGACATCCGCGCCGCGCATCCGCAGGCGCAGGTCGACTGGGTGGTCGAGCCGGCGTTCGCGCCGCTCGTGCGCCGCGTGGTCGGCATCGGCGACGTGCTCGAGTGCCCGCTGCGACGCTGGCGCGAGCGCTGGTGGACGGCGCGCACGCGCGAGGAGTTCCGCGCGTTCCGCCAGCGGCTGCAGCGCGACACCTACGACGCGGTGATCGACCTGCAGGGCCTCACCAAGTCGGCGCTCGTCGCGCGGCTCGCCAGGGGCCGCCGCTTCGGCCTGGCCAACAAGACCGAAGGCTCCAGCTTCGAGGCGCCCGCGAAGTGGCTCGTCGACCTCGCGATCCCGATGCCCTCGCGGATCCACGCGCTCGACCGCTCGCGCGAGCTGGTGGCGCGCGTGCTCGGCACGCAGGTGATGGGGCCGCCCGACTTCGGCCTGCGCGCCATCGTCGACAAGCTGCGCCAGCGCACCATCGTGTTCGCGCACGGCACGTCGCGCGAAGACAAGCGCTGGCCCGAGGCGCGCTGGGCCGCGCTCGGCCGGCGCTTCGTCGAGGCCGGCTGGCAGATCGCGTTGCCGCACGGCGACGACGTCGAGCTCGCGCGCGCCGAGCGCCTGGGCGCGGCGATCGACTCCGCGGTCACGGCGTTCGTGAGCGGCGTTCACGGACGCGGCCCGGTGGTCGAGGTGTGGCCGCGGCTGCGGCTCGACGCCATGCTCGACCGGCTCGGCGCGGCGCACGGCGTGATCGGCGTCGACAGCGGCTTGTCGCACATGGCGGTGGCGCTCGGCTTGCCGCACGTGCAGCTGTACCTGCACCCGACGGCGTGGCGCACGGGTCCGCTCACCACGCACGGCCACCGCCATCAGGTGTCGGTCGGCGGCGCCGAGGTGCCGACCGCCGACGAGGTGTGGGACGCCTGGCGGCGCGTGTGGGCCGCGTCGATCGCGGCGCGCGACGGCGCCCCGGCGGGGTCGTGAGCCGCGCGCGACCATGAACGCCGCGTCGGCGCGCGCGCTGTGGTCGGCGCTGCTGCGCGCCGCGCTGCCGCTGTATCGCCTGCGCCTCGCATGGCGCGCGCGCCGCGAGTCGTTGTACGGCCACGCGGTCGGCGAACGCTGCGGTCGGTACGACGCCGCGGTGCCGCCCGCGCGCGGCGCCGTGTGGGTGCACGCCGTGTCGCTGGGCGAGACCCGCGCCGCGGCCACGTTGATCGACGCGCTGCGCGAACGTCTGCCGGGCATGCGCCTGCTGCTCACGCACGGCACCGCCACCGGCCGCGAAGCGGGTCAGGCGCTGCTGCGCGAAGGCGACGTGCAGGCGTGGCTGCCGTTCGACACGCCCGGCGCGGTGCGCCGCTTCCTCGACCACTTCGCGCCGTGCGTGGGCGTGCTGATGGAGACCGAGGTCTGGCCCAGCCTGCTGCACGCGGCGCGCGAGCGCGCAGTGCCGATGGTGCTGGCCAACGCGCGGCTGTCGGACAAGAGCCTGCGCCAGGCCAAGCGCTTCGCGCCGCTGCTGCGGCCGGCGGTCGAGGGCTTCTCGCTCGTGCTGGCCCAGACGGCGGCCGACGCCGAACGGCTGCGCGAGGCCGGCGCGCGCGAGCCGCAGGTGTGCGGCAACCTCAAGTTCGACATGGCGCCGGAGCCGGCGCAGCTCGAGCGCGGTCGCGCGTGGCGCGCCTCGCTCGGCCGCTCGGTGGTGCTGGCCGCGAGCACGCGCGAAGGCGAGGAGCAGGCGCTGCTCGACGCGTGGCTCGCGCAGGCCGCACGCGCCGCGGCGCCGCGCCCGCTGCTGGTCATCGTGCCGCGGCACCCGCAGCGCTTCGACGAGGTCGCCGCGCTCGTCGCGCAGCGCGGCCTCGCGCTGCAGCGCCGCTCGGCCTTCGGCGATGCGCCGCCGGCCGACGCGGCACGCGCCGACGTGTGGCTCGGCGACTCGATGCGCGAGATGGCGCTGTACTACGCGCTGGCCGACGTGGCCTTGCTCGGCGGCAGCTTCGCGCCGCTGGGCGGCCAGAACCTCATCGAGGCCGCCGCCTGCGGCTGTCCGGTCGTGATGGGCCCGCACACCTTCAACTTCGCCGAAGCTGCCGAGCTGTCGCTGGCCGCCGGCGCGGCGCGCCGCGCGTCGTCGATCGACGACGGCGTGAGGCAGGCGCTCGCGCTCGCCGCCGACCCGGCGCGCGACGCGATGGGCCGCGCCGCGACCGCCTTCGCCGCGACGCATCGCGGCGCGGCGGCGCGCATGGCCGAACGCATCGCGGCCCTGCTGCC
>CAZFET010000056.1:2118-14558 GCA_964517545.1 uncultured Burkholderiaceae bacterium | reverse complement strand
TCTGGCAGTCCGACCTGTTCGGCAGCTACCTCCATCCGCGCGGCGGCGGCAACCAGGTCGCCGACGGCTTCCAGGGCTTCGGCGCCACGCGCAGCGACGCGCGCGGCATCTACCGCTTCCGCACCATCCGGCCCGCGCCCTACCCGGGGCGCACGCCGCACATCCACGTGAAGATCCGCCACCCTAGCTTCGGCGAGCTGACCTCGCAGCTGTTCGTGGCGGGCGACCCCGGCAATCCGAGCGACTTCCTGTACCGGCAGCTCACGCCGGCCGACCGGCAGTTCACCGACATGGTGTTGCAGCGGGCGCCGGCCGGCAGCGGTCTGGCGTGGCAGGTGGAGCGCTCCTTGGTGGTCGGACGCTGAGGCCGGATGTCGAGCTCGTCCGCCGAGGCCGAACGGCGCGACGGGCGGTCGCGGCCGGGAGCCCAGGCCGGCGGCGGACGGTGCCCCATGTACGTCGGAACACATGCGAGTGTGCGCTCGCAACTCGTCTACACATTGATCTGACTGAGGGTAACGCCGGCAACGCCCGGCAAAAGCGCTGGCCTCCGGCGCCTTCGTCGCCTGCAATGGGGACTCCCATCCACTACAGGAGAACCCTGATGGCTCGCTCTCGACAGTCCCTTCGCCCCACCCGCCTGCTCGCGCCGCTGGCCCTGACCGCGGCGCTGGTGGCAGCGCCGCTGCACGCTCAGATGCCGCAGCAGCCCGCCCAGGAGCCGATGAAGCCGGAGGCCGCCTTCCAGCGCGCCGACACCAACGCCGACGGCCGTCTCTCGAAGGAGGAGGCGGCGCGCATGCCGGCGATCGGCGCGAAGTTCGCCGAGCTCGACAAGAACAAGGACGGCTTCCTGAGCCTCGACGAGTTCAGCTCGGCGTTCTACAAGGCCGACAAGTGACGTCGGCGCACTCCGGCCGGCGGTGCTGACGCCGCCGCGTCGGACGCGGTCGCCGGCTGCGCCTCGCTGGCGGCCGGCGACCCGTCGCGATCGGCCGCGGCCGCGCGGGGCGCCGCATGCGCGGCACGCCAGCGCGCGAGACCGAGCGTCACCGCCCAGGCCAGCGCGATGAACACGGCGATGCCGACGACGGCCAGCGCCACCAGCAGCGCGCCGTGCGTCCACGGCCGCGTGAGCGCGACGAAGGCCGCCGCGGCGAGCGCCGCCACGGCCGCGGCCCAGCGCCGCCCGCGCGGCGTGGCGAGCCGGCCGAGCGCGAGCACGTAGCCGGCGACGAACGCGAACGCCGCCACCAGTTGCGCCGAATCCATCGCCTCGATCGTGCTGCCCAATTCGTTCATCGCGCCTCCGACATCAGGTGCGCAGGCTGCGCGGTCGGCGCGCGAGCGTCAACACGGCCGACACATGTCCCTCGCCGATGGCGTGCGACGCGTCACGCTCCTGGCGCGGCCCTCGCGTCACGCGCGCCGCCGGTCCTCTCAAGTCGATGTGGCTCCGCCACTCGACTTGAACCCCCGCGGGGGGCCGGGCCGGCCGGGCCGGCCCTGGGGGCACTCAGGACTGGCGGCGCAAACGCTCGCTGTTCCAGTAGACGTCGTCGCCACCGAGGCCGTCGAGATTGGCACGGTTGAGCACGCGCGCCAGCACGAACAGCAGGTCCGACAGCCGGTTCAGGTACTGCCGCGGCGCGGCGTTCACCGGCTCGCTCGCGCCGAGCGCGACCAGCGCACGCTCCGCGCGCCGCGCCACCGTGCGCGCGACATGCGCGACGGCGGCGCTGCGCGTGCCGCCGGGCAGGATGAACTCGGCCAGCCGCGGCAAGGCGGCGTTGTAGCGCGCGAGCGCCTCGTCCAGCCGCAGCACGGCGTCGTCCTTCAGCAGCGCGTGGCCGGGCATCGACAGCTCGCCGCCGAGGTTGAACAGCTCGTGCTGGACGGCCACGAGCAGCGCGCGCACGTCGTCGGGCAGCGGCTCGGCGAGCAGCACGCCGAGCGTGGAGTTCAGCTCGTCCACGTCGCCCATCGCCTGCATGCGCAGGTGGTCCTTCGGCACGCGCGTGCCGTCGGCGAGGCCGGTGGTGCCGTCGTCGCCGGTGCGGGTGGAGATCTGCGTCAGTCGGTGCCCCATGGCCGCATGATGCCCCAAGGCGCGGCGCCTAGAATGCTGCGCGCGCCGCAGACCCCTGCGCCGACCCCGAGGAGAGCCGCGATGAACGCTCCCACCGACCTGCTGCCGCGCATCGAGCCGCGCCCGATGCCGGCGGCGATGCTCGACGCGCTGCGCCAGCGCTTCGGCGAGCGCTGTTCCACCGCCGCCGCGGTGCGCGCGCAGCACGGCCGCGACGAGTCGCCGTTCGACGTGCCGCCGCCCGACGCGGTGGTGTTCTGCGAATCGACCGACGACGTGTCCTTCACGGTCGCGCTCGCGAACCGGCACCGGGTGCCGGTCATCCCCTACGGCGCGGGATCGTCGCTCGAAGGCCACCTGCTCGCGGTGCACGGCGGCGTGTCGATCGACCTGTCGCGCATGAACCGCGTGCTGCGCGTCGACGCCGACGACCTGACCGCGACCGTCGAGCCCGGCGTCACGCGCTCGCAGCTCAACCGCGAGATCCGCGACACCGGCCTGTTCTTCCCGATCGACCCCGGCGCCGACGCGTCGATCGGCGGCATGGCCGCCACGCGCGCGAGCGGCACGAACGCGGTGCGCTACGGCACGATGCGCGAGAACGTGCTCGGCCTGGTGGCGGTGATGGCCAGCGGCGAGGTGATCCGCACCGGCACGCGTGCGCGCAAGTCCAGCGCCGGCTACGACCTCACGCGGCTGCTGGTGGGCAGCGAGGGCACGCTCGGCGTGATGACCGAGATCACCTTGCGCCTGTACCCGCTGCCCGAGGCGATGAGCGCGGCGACCTGCTTCTTCCCGAGCATCGACGCCGCGGTGCGCACGACCATCCAGACCATCCAGCTCGGCGTGCCGATCGCCCGCTGCGAGCTGCTCGACGCGAACGCGGTGCGCGCGGTGAACGCGCACGACCGGCTCGCGCTGCGCGAGTCGCCGATGCTGCTGATGGAGTTCCACGGCAGCGAGGCCGGCGTGCGCGAGCAGGCGCAGACCGTGCAGGAGATCGCGCGCGAGCACGGCGGCGAGGACTTCGAGTGGGCCGTCACGCCGGAGGAACGCACGCGGCTGTGGACGGCGCGCCATCACGCCTACTTCGCCGCGCTGCAGACGCGGCCCGGCTGCCGCTGCGTCACCACCGACACCTGCGTGCCGATCTCGCGGCTGGCCGAGAGCATCGGCGCTTCGGTCGAGGAGGTCGAGGCCGCGGGGCTGCCGTACTTCATCGTCGGCCACGTCGGCGACGGCAACTTCCACCTTGGCTACCTGATCGACCCGGCCGTGCCGGCCGAGCGCGAGACGGCCGAGCGCCTGAGCCTGCAGATGGTGCAGCGCGCGCTGCGTCTGGAGGGCACCTGCACCGGCGAACACGGCATCGGCCTGCACAAGATGGGCTTCCTGCTCGACGAGACCGGCGCCGGCGCGGTCGACCAGATGCGCGCGATCAAGCGTGCGCTGGACCCGAACGACATCCTCAACCCGGGCAAGATCTTCGCGCTCTGACGCGGCACGCGAGCCATGCGACCGGCGGCGTTCATGATGGTGGCACTGGCCAACCCCTCGGTGGTCGGCGCGGTGCTGCCGTCGTCGCGCTACCTCGCCGCCGCGATGGCCGAGGCGGCCGACGGCGCGCAGATGCTCGGCGAGCTGGGCGCCGGCACCGGCGCGATGACCGCGGCGCTGCGCGCGCGCTTTCCGACCCGGCCGCTGGTCGCGGTGGAGATGCAGGTGCCGCTGGCGCGCCAGCTGCGCGAGCGCTTCGACGACATCGAGGTGCACGCCGCGCCGGCGCACGAGGTGCTCGAGGCGCTCGGCGATGCGCCGCCGGCGACCGTGCTCGTGTCCTCGCTGCCGTTCCGGTCGCTGCCCGACCTGTGGCGCGAGCCGACGATCGCCGCGATCGAGCGCTTCCTGCTCGCGCACCCCGAGCGGCGGCTCGTGCAGTTCACCTACCAGCCGCGCGCGCCGTTCGAGCTGCAGAACCCCGGCACGCTGCGCTGGACGCGGTTGCTCACGGTGTGGCGCAACGTGCCGCCGGCCGGCGTGTGGCAGCTGCGCCGCGCCTGAGGCTCCGCGGGGCGGCGGCCGCGCGGCGTCGCCCGCGCCTCAGCCCTGCGGCGGAGGCTCGACCTTCCAGCGCTGCGTGACCTCGCCGGTCGCGTCGACGCTTTCCAGGTGCACCGGGAAGCCCCACAGCCGTCCGACGTGCTTGAGCACCTCGTGCGCGCTGTCGTGCAGCGGGCGGTCGTTGTGCTGGAAATGCCGCAGGGTCAGCGAGCGGTCGCCGCGCAGGTTCACGTTCCACACCTGGATGTTGGGCTCGCGCGCGCCCAGGTCGTACTGATGCGCCAGCGCCTCGCGCACACGGCGGTAGCCGCTGTCGTCGTGGATGGCGCTGACCTCGAGCTCGGGCTCGTCCTCGTCGTCCACGATCGCGAACAGGCGCATCTCGCGCATCAGCTGCGGGCTGAGGTACTGGCCGACGAAGCTCTCGTCCTTGAAGTTGCGCATCGCGTGGTCGAGCGCGGGTAGCCACGGGCTGCCAGCCAGCTCGGGGAACCAGCGGCGGTCTTCTTCGGTGGGCCGTTCGCAGATGCGCTTGAGGTCCGTGTACATCGCGAAGCCCAGCGCGTACGGATTGATGCCGCTGTAAGCGGGATGCCCGACCGGCGGCTGGAACACCACGTTGGTGTGCGACTTCAGCCACTCGATCATCACGCCGTCGGTGAGCCAGCCGTCGTCGTACATCTGGTTGAGCAGCTTGTGGTGCCAGAACGTTGCCCAACCTTCGTTCATCACCTGCGTCTGCCGCTGCGGATAGAAGTACTGCGCCACCTTGCGCACGATGCGCACGATCTCGCGCTGCCAGGGTTCGAGCAGCGGTGCGTTCTTCTCGATGAAGTACAGCAGGTTCTCCTGCGGCTCCTCGGGGAAGCGCTTGCTCTCGGCGGCGGCCTCCTTCTCGGCCTTGCGCGGCAGGGTGCGCCACAGGTCGTTGACCTGCTGCTGCGCGTAGGCCTCGCGGTACTTGCGCTCGGCGAGCTCCTGCGCGAGCGACTTGCGGCTCGGGCGCCGGTAGCGGTCGACGCCGTGGTTGGACAGTGCGTGGCAGGAGTCGAGGAAGCCCTCCACCTCGTCGAGGCCGTGGCGCTCCTCGCACTCGGCGACGTAGTTCTTCGCGTAGACCAGGTAGTCGATGATCGACGACGCGTCGGTCCACATGCGGAACAGGTAGTTGCCCTTGAAGAAGCTGTTGTGGCCGTAGGCGGCGTGCGCGATCACCAGCGCCTGCATCGCCATCGTGTTCTCCTCCATGAGGTAGGCGATGCAGGGGTTGGAGTTGATGACGATCTCGTAGGCCAGGCCCATGTGGCCGCGGCGGTAGTTCTTCTCGGTGGCGATGAACTCCTTGCCGTAGCTCCAGTGCCGGTAGTTCACCGGCATGCCCACGCTGGCGTAGGCGTCCATCATCTGCTCGGCCGTGATGATCTCGAGCTGGTTCGGGTAGGTGTCGAGCCCGAAGCGCTCGGCGGTGTGGCGGATCACCTCGTGGTAGCGCTCGATCAGCTCGAACGACCAGTCGCTCGGGCCCGGCAGCGGCGCCACCGGCCGCTCGGCCGGCGGCAGCGGGCCTTGCAGCAGATCCTTCATCGCGGGCATCGGCACCCCCTCACGCGGCGGCCTGTGCGCCTTCCTTGCGGAACAGGTCGCGGAACACCGGGTAGATCTGCGAGGCCTCGACGGCCTTGCGCATCGCGAAGTGGCGGTGCACCTCGGTCAGCTGCGAGTACTCCTCCCACAGGTTCTGCTCCTCCTCGGCCACCTGCACGTAGGCGTAGTAGCGGCACATCGGCAGCAGCCGGTCGTTGAGCAGCTCGCGGCAGCGGCCGCTGTCGTGGTGCCAGTTGTCGCCGTCGCTGGCCTGCGCGCCGTAGATGTTCCACTCGCTCGGCGAGTAGCGCGCGCGGATGATCTCGTCCATCAGCACCAGGGCGCTCGACACCACGGTGCCGCCGGTCTCGGTGGCGTGGAAGAAGTTCTGCTCGTCCACCTCCTGCGCCTGCGTGTGGTGGCGGATGAAGACGATGTCGATCTTCTCGTAGTGCCGCGTGAGGAACAGGTACAGCAGGATGAAGAAGCGCTTGGCGAGGTCCTTGCGCGACTCGTCCATCGAGCCCGACACGTCCATCAGGCAGAACATCACCGCCTTCGACGTGGGCACCGGCACGCGCACGCGGCTGCGGTAGCGCAGGTCGATCGGGTCGAGGTACGGGATGCGCGCGAGCCGCGCGCGCAGCGCCGCGATCTCCTTCTCGAGCTCGGCGATCTCGCCGGCGCGCCCGTCGGGAAAGCGCTTCAGCTCGGCCAGCCGCGCCTCCGCCTCGCGCAGCTCGCGCCGCGACTGCGAGCCGATCGCGATGCGGCGGCCGATCGCGCCGCGCATCGAACGCACCACGTGCAGGTTGTTCGGCGTGCCGTCGGTGGTGAAGCCGGCGCGATGGCTCTTCCACTCGGGCGTCTCGGCGAGCTGCGTGCGCACGAGGTGCGGCAGCGCCAGGTCCTCGAAGAAGACCTGCATGAACTCCTCCTTGCTGAGGCTGAAGACGAAATCGTCCTCGCCCTCGCCGGAGTCGCTGGCCTGACTGCCGCCGCCGGAGCCGCCGCCGCCCTTCGGACGCTCGATGCGGTCGCCCTTGACGTACTCGCGGTTGCCCGGGTGCACCACCTCCCGCACGCCGCCTTGTCCGTGGTGGAACACCGGCTCGCTGATGTCGCGCCGCGGGATGTGGATGTCCTCGCCGCGCTCGATGTCGCGGATGCCCCGGCCGTCGACCGCGCGCCGCACCGCCTCGCGGATCTGGTCCTTGTAGCGGCGCAGGAAACGCTCGCGATTGCCGATCGACTTGTTCTTGCCGGCAAGGCGACGGTCGATGATCGATTGCAGAGCCATCAATCGCTCCGGCACCGTTCGGGCCGAGCTCGTCGAAGCCCCCGCGCATCGTGAGCCTGTCGAACGGGCTGAGCCTGTCGAAGCCCTTCCCCGGAGGCCTCGGCCGGCCCTTCGACAGGCACAGGGCGAACGGTGGACTTCATCAGCTGCTCTTCCTGACGCGCAGGTACCACTCGCACAGCAGGCGCACCTGCTTGGAGGTGTAGCCCTTGGCGACCATGCGGGTCACGAAGTCCTCGTGCTTCTTCGCCTCGTCGGCGCTCGCCTTGGCGTTGAAGCTGATCACCGGCAGCAGCTCCTCGGTGTTGGAGAACATCTTCTTCTCGATCACCGAGCGCAGCTTCTCGTAGCTGGTCCAGGCCGGGTTCTTGCCCTGGTTGTTGGCGCGCGCGCGCAGCACGAAGTTGACGATCTCGTTGCGGAAGTCCTTCGGGTTGGCGATGCCGGCGGGCTTCTCGATCTTCTCGAGCTCGGCGTTGAGCGCCGAGCGGTCGAACACCTCGCCGGTGTCGGTGTCGCGGTACTCGTGGTCCTGGATCCAGTAGTCGGCGTAGGTCACGTAGCGGTCGAAGATGTTCTGGCCGTACTCGCTGTAGCTCTCGAGGTACGCGGTCTGGATCTCCTTGCCGATGAACTCGGCGTAGCGCGGCGCCAGCAGCTCCTTGATGAAGCCGATGTACTTCTGCTCGGTCTCGGCCGGGAACTGCTCGCGCTCGATCTGCTGCTCGAGCACGTACATCAGGTGCACCGGGTTGGCGGCGACCTCGGTCGAGTCGAAGTTGAACACCTTGGAGATGATCTTGAAGGCGAAGCGCGTGGACACGCCGCTCATGCCCTCGTCGACGCCGGCGTAGTCGCGGTACTCCTGGTAGCTCTTGGCCTTGGGATCGGTGTCCTTCAGGTTCTCGCCGTCGTACACCAGCATCTTGCTGAACAGCGAGCTGTTCTCTGGCTCCTTCAGCCGCATGAGAACCGCGAGCTGCCCCATCCACTTCAGGGTGCCCGGCGCGCACGTCGCGTTGGCCAGCGACGAGTTGCGGATCAGCTTCTCGTAGATCTTGACCTCCTCGCTGACGCGCAGGCAGTACGGCACCTTGACGATGTAGATGCGGTCGAGGAAGGCCTCGTTGTTCTTGTTGTTGCGGAACGCCTTCCACTCGCTCTCGTTGCTGTGCGCGAGGATGATCCCGTCGAACGGAATGGCGCCGAAGCCTTCCGTGCCCTTGAAGTTGCCTTCCTGCGTGGCGGTCAGCAGCGGGTGCAGCACCTTGATCGGCGCCTTGAACATCTCCACGAACTCGAGCAGGCCCTGGTTGGCCAGGCACAGGCCGCCGGAGTAGCTGTACGCGTCGGGGTCGTCCTGCGCGTAGGTCTCGAGCTTGCGGATGTCGACCTTGCCGACCAGGGAGCTGATGTCCTGGTTGTTCTCGTCGCCCGGCTCGGTCTTGCTCACCGCCACCTGCCGGAGGATCGACGGGTAGCGCTTGACCACCCGGAACTTGCGGATGTCGCCGCCGAACTCCTCGAGCCGCTTCACCGCCCACGGGCTCATGATGCGGTTGAGGTAGCGCCGCGGGATGCCATATTCCTTCTCGAGGATGGGGCCGTCCTCGTCGGCGTTGAACAGGCCGAGCGGGCTCTCGTTCACCGGCGAGCCCTTGATGGCGTAGAACGGCACCTGCTCCATCAGCTGCTTCAGCCGCTCGGCGATCGAGCTCTTGCCGCCGCCCACCGGGCCGAGCAGGTAGAGGATCTGCTTCTTCTCCTCGAGCCCCTGCGCGGCGTGGCGGAAGTAGGACACGACCTGCTCGATCGAGTCCTCCATGCCGTAGAACTCGTTGAAGGCCGGGTAGATCTTGATGATCTTGTTGGCGAAGATGCGCGACAGCCGCGGGTCGTTGCGGGTGTCGACCATCTGCGGATCGCCGATCGCCTTGAGCATGCGCTCGGCCGCCGTCGCGTACGCCAGAGGATCGCGCTTGCACTCCGCGAGGTACTCCTCGAGGGACAGCTCCTCTTCCCGCGTGCGCTCGTAGCGGGCGGCGAAATGGCTGATCACATCCATGCTGACCTCCTGGGTTCAGGCCGCGGTGGCAGCCGACCGGACTGCCACCGCCGGGGAAGTTCTGATGACGTCCTGGCACTCGAGTGGGCGCCATCAGAGCTTTCCGATGCGTCAGCGACGGATGGGGAGATTCTGTCGCACAACTCCAGATTCGTTCATCCCCCGGCCGAGAATCGCTGAAGAAGGGGCTGCTTTGCAAGCCACTTCGTGAGGGATCCTCGCAAGGAGCGTGCCTTCGGTCACCTCCGTGGCTTCGAGCACGCGCTTGGCGCCGGGTTCACGGCCACAACGGACGAGCGCGCGCACGCGCCGACGCGGCCCGCGTTCCCCCGCATCGCGTTAGTCCCAATATCGAGTTTGTCGATAGCCCGACGCAGGAATATTGCAGTTCCCGCGGCGTGCGCGTGTGGCCATCATCCGCGCCCGTGCGCCGGGCCGCCGCGGTCGTGCCGGCCCGGTCGCCGACCCAACCTGGAGGCATCCGACCATGGCTCAGACCCTGTTCAAACGCACCCTCGCCGGCCTCGCGGCCGCGTCCGTGGGGCTCGGCGGCTCGGCGTGGGCCGCCGGCCCGCTGCAAAAGCTCGGCAAGCCCGAAGGCCGCGTCGACATCGTCGCCTGGCCCGGCTACATCGAGCGCGGCGAGACCGACAAGAACTTCGACTGGGTCACCGACTTCGAGAAGAAGACCGGCTGCAAGGTCAACGTCAAGACCGCCGGCACCTCCGACGAGATGGTCGCGCTGATGAACGAGGGCGGCTTCGACCTCGTCACCGCCTCGGGCGACGCCAGCACGCGCCTGATCCGCGGCAAGAAGGTGCAGCCGATCAACGTCAACCTGATCCCGAGCTACAAGAACGTCGATCCGCGGCTGCAGAAGGCGCCCTGGCACTACGAGAACAACACCCACTACGGCGTGCCGTACCAGTGGGGCTGGAACGTGCTCATGTACAACACCAACGTCTTCAAGGACAAGCCGCCCACGAGCTGGAGCGTGGTGTTCGAGGAGACCACCTTGCCCGACGGCAAGAGCAACAAGGGCCGGGTGCAGGCCTTCGACGGGCCGATCTACATCGCCGACGCCGCGCTGTACCTGATGAAGAAGAACCCGGCGCTGGGCATCAAGGACCCGTACGAGCTCAACGAGGCGCAGTACAAGGCCGCGCTCGAGCTGCTGCGCGCGCAGCGCAAGATCGTCGGCAAGTACTGGCACGACGCCTTCGTGCAGATCGACGACTTCACCAACGAGGGGGTCGTCGCGTCGTCGAGCTGGCAGTTCCAGGCCAACATCCTCAAGAGCAAGAACCGGCCGATCGCGACCACCGTGCCGGTCGAGGGCGCCACCGGCTGGGCCGACACGACCATGCTGCACGCCGAGGCGAAGCACCCGAACTGCGCCTACCTCTGGCTCGAGCACTCGCTGAACCCGAAGCTGCAGGGCGACCGCGCCCGCAGGCCACCGCGCCGGCGTCCTTCGACCCGGTGCCCGCGGTGCCGGCGGCCTGCAAGGGCAACAAGCTCCTCGGCGACGACGGCTGCAAGCGCCAGGGCTTCGACGCGTTCGAGCGCATCTCGTTCTGGCGCACGCCGGTCACGCAGTGCAAGAGCCAGAACAACGCCTGCGTGCCGTACCACAAGTGGGTCTCCGACTACATCGCCATCCTCGGCGGACGGTGACCCACCCGCCTGCGGCGCGGGCCGATGCCGGCCCCGCGGTGCGCGCCGTACGACGCTACGGCGGCGCGCCGCGGACCCGCCTCGGCCCACTCGCCGCGACGCCTGCATCACCGCCGCACGCCCGCGGACCCGCTTCGCGTGCCCACCCGACACCCGAGACGACCCTCCTGAAACCATGACCGCCGCCGTCACGCTCGACTCGGTGTCCTGCGTGTTCGGCCACGGCGCGAGCGAAGTGCGCGCGGTGGACGACGTGCACCTGGCCATCGAGCCGGGCGAGTTCTTCACCCTGCTCGGGCCCTCGGGCTCGGGCAAGACGACCTGCCTGCGCATGATCGGCGGCTTCACCCTGCCGACGGCCGGGCGCATCCTGATCGGCGGCGAGGACGTGACCTTGCGCCCGCCGTACGCGCGTCCGGTGAACACGGTGTTCCAGGACTACGCGCTGTTCCCGCACATGAGCATCCGCGACAACGTCGCCTACGCGCTCATGGTCAAGGGTGTCGACAAGTCCGGGCGCGGGCGCCGCGCCGACGAGATGCTCGAGCTCGTGCGCCTGCCCGGCGTGGGCGACCGCCGCCCGGCGCAGCTGTCGGGCGGGCAGCGCCAGCGCGTGGCGCTGGCGCGCGCGCTGATCAGCCGTCCGCAGGTGCTGCTGCTCGACGAGCCGCTGGGTGCGCTGGACCTGAAGCTGCGCGAGCAGATGCAGGTCGAGCTCAAGGCGCTGCAGCGCGAGCTCGGCATCACCTTCCTGTTCATCACGCACGACCAGCACGAGGCGCTGTCGATGAGCGACCGCATCGGCGTCTTCAACTCGGGGCGGCTCGAGCAGGTGGGCACGCCGCACGCCGTGTACAACACGCCGGCGACGCGCTTCGTCGCGCAGTTCGTCGGCGCGGCCAACGTCCTCGAAGGCGACGCGGCGCGGCGCCTGGCCGGCGCCGACTGCGCGATGCTGCGGCCCGAGCGCATCGCGCTCGGCCCCGAACGCGATGCGCGGGCCAGCGGCACCGTCACCGAGGTGCAGTACTTCGGCGCGTTCACGCGGCTGCGCGTCGCGAGCGCCGGCAGCGCGCTGCAGGTCGACCTGCCGGCCACCACGATCGCCCCCTCCGGCGGCGCGACCGTGCACCTGCACTGGGACGACGGCGCGGTGCACCGCCTCGCCGCCGCCTGAGGCCCGCGCGATGACGGCCACCCTCGCGCTGCCCGCACCGCCGGCCGGCCTGCGCCGGCGCGCGTCGGACCTGCTGTACACGCGGCGCGGCCTGCTGCTGCTGCTGCTGCTGGCGCCGCCGCTGCTGTGGTTCGGCGTGGTCTACCTGGGCTCGCTGTTCGCGCTGCTGGCCAACGCCTTCTTCGGCCTCGACGACTTCACCGGGCAGGTGCGGCGCGAGTTCACGCTCGAGAACTTCCGCGCGCTGGCCGACGGCGCCAACGTCGACGTGGCGCGCCGCACCGTGCTGATGGCGGTCTCGGTCACCGCGGCCTGCGCGCTGCTCGGCTTTCCGGTCGCGTACTACATGGCGCGCCACGCCAGCGGCGCGAAGAAGGCGGCGCTGTACATCGCGGTGATGCTGCCGCTGTGGTCGAGCTACCTGGTGCGGCTGTACGCGTGGAAGCTGCTGCTGGAGCACATGAAAGAAGCTGACGCAGCCCAGGCG
>CAZFET010000056.1:0-2108 GCA_964517545.1 uncultured Burkholderiaceae bacterium | reverse complement strand
GGCGCAGACCGCCCGCTTCGTCGATCTCGACGGGCCGCTGCTGCTGGCCAAGGAGGGCGCCATCTCGTGGCTGGCGGCGCAGACGCACACCACCTGGCTGCTCGACGCGCTGCTGGCGCTGCCGGCCGTCGGCGGACCGTCGCTCAGCTTCTCGACCCTGGGCACCTTCATCGTGTTCGTCTACATGTGGCTGCCGTTCATGATCCTGCCGATCATGGCGGCGATCGAGCGCATCCCGCCGTCGTTCGTCGAGGCCTCGGGCGACCTCGGCGCGGGGCCGGCCACCACCTTGCGCCGCGTGATCCTGCCGCTGGCGATGCCCGGCGTGGCCGCCGGCTCGATCTTCACCTTCTCGCTGACCCTGGGCGACTACATCATCCCGCAGGTCATCGGCGACTCGACCCTGTACATCGGCCAGGTCGTCTACAAGCAGCAGGGCGTGGCGGGCAACATCCCGTTCGCCGCGGCGTTCTCGCTGGTGCCGATCGCGGTGATCGGCGTGTACCTCTGGCTGGCCAGGCGGCAAGGAGCGTTCGATGCGCTCTGAAGCTGGCACCCACCGGGCCGCCGGCGCCCGGCCCGCTGCCGCGCGGCGCGAGCGCGCGCCGCGCGCGCTCGCGCTCGCGGCCTGGGCGGTGATCGCCTTCCTGCACGTGCCGCTGGCGCTGATCGTCCTCTACGCCTTCAGCGCCGAGGACAAGAGCTACGTCTTCCCGCCGCCGGCGCTCACGACGCAGTGGTTCGCCGTGGCCTGGGAGCGCGAGGACGTCTGGCGCGCGATCCGGCTGTCGTTCGAGGTGGCCGCGTGGGCCACGTCGATCGCGCTGGTGCTGGGCACCCTGGCGGCCGCCGCGCTGGCGCGCACGCGCTTCTTCGGCCGCGACGCGATCTCGCTGCTGCTGATCCTGCCGATCGCGCTGCCGGGCATCATCACCGGCATCGCGCTGCGCTCGGCGTACCACACGCTCGACATCCCGTTCAGCTTCTGGACCATCGTGATCGGCCACGCGACCTTCTGCGTGGTGGTGGTCTACAACAACGCGGTGGCGCGGCTGCGCCGCACCAGTCCGAGCCTGATCGAGGCGTCGATGGACCTCGGCGCCGACGGCTTCCAGACCGTGCGCTACGTCATCCTGCCGCAGCTCGGCTCGGCGCTGCTGGCCGGCGGCCTGCTCGCCTTCGCGCTCAGCTTCGACGAGGTGATCGTCACCACCTTCACCGCGGGGCAGCAGACCACCTTGCCGATCTGGATGCTGCAGGAGCTGATCCGCCCGCGGCAGCGCCCCGTCACCAACGTGGTCGCGGTGATCATCATCGCGCTCACCTTCGTCCCCATCCTCGCCGCGTACTGGCTCACGCGCAGCGACGAGGCCCCGTCACGCTGACCCCTCAGGCCCGACATTCAAGGAGGCACGCATGGCCACGAAACCCAAGTACGCGACCGACCTGCTGATCGACGGCGCCTTCCAGCGCGGCGAAGGCGAGGAGGAGAAGGTCCTCAACCCGGCCACCGGCGAGCTGATCGTCGGCGTGCCCGAGGCGTCGCTCGAGCAGGTGAACAAGGCCGTCGCGGCCGCGCACCGCGCCTTCGACGGCTGGAGCGAGACCACGCCGATGGAGCGCTCGCGCCTGCTGCTGAAGCTGGCCGACGCGATCGAGGCGCGCGCCGAGGAGTTCGCGCGGCTGGAGTCGCTGAACTGCGGCAAGCCGTTCGCGCGCGCGCTGGGCGACGAGATCCCGGCGATCGCCGACTGCTTCCGCTACTTCGCGGGCGCCGCGCGCTGCATGGGCGGCACGCTGGCCAACGAGTACCTCGCCGGCCACACCAGCATGATCCGCCGCGACCCGGTGGGCGTGGTCGGCTCGATCGCGCCGTGGAACTACCCGCTGATGATGGCCGCGTGGAAGGCCGCGCCGGCGCTGGCGGCCGGCAACACGGTGGTGCTCAAGCCGAGCGAGCAGACGCCGCTGACCACCTTGCTGCTGGCGAAGGTGGCCGCCGAGATCTTCCCCAAGGGCGTGTTCAACGTGATCACCGGGCGCGGCGCCTCGGTGGGCCAGCCGCTGGTGGAGCATCCGCTCGTGCGCATGGTGTCGATCACCGGCGA
>CAZFET010000055.1:3155-14688 GCA_964517545.1 uncultured Burkholderiaceae bacterium | reverse complement strand
CGCGCGCAGTAGGGCGGGGAGTCGGTGCTGGCGATCGAGGCGGAACTGCGGCACCGCTCGCTCGACTACAGCGCGCTGGCGTTCTCGTCGCAGGAGAACTCCTACGACAGCGTGCGCGCCGGCGTGCTCTACCGGCTGAGCGGCGCGCTGCGCCTGGGCGCCGGCGTGCGCGCCACGAAGGGCGAGTATCCGAACGCGGTCGTCGCCGGGCCCGGCGTGTTCACCGCCGACGAGTTCGACCGGAACGACATCGACCTCACGGCCCAGTGGGTGCCCACCGGCGCGAGCACCATCAACGCGCGGCTGAGCTTCGGCAAGCAGGAGAACTCCGCCGTCGCGACGCGCGACTTCAGCGGCGCGACCGGCAGCGTCGCCTGGGACTGGCAGCCGACGGGCAAGCTGCGGCTGAACACGCGCCTGAGCCGCGACACCGGCCTCGAGACCACATTCATCGGCCTCACCGGCTCGAGCCGCGCGGCCGTGGCCGACGCGAGCCGGCTGTCCACCACGTTCCAGCTCGGCGCGGTGTGGGAGGCCACGGCCAAGATCCAGCTCAACGCCGACGCGCGCTACGTGCGCCGCTCGCTGGTCAACACCGGCGGCGTGACCATCAACGAGAGCGACCGCACCAGCGTGCTCGGCATCGGCGCGACCTACAAGCCCACGCGCACGATCGAACTCGGCTGCCAGGCCAGTCGCGAGCAGCGCGATACGTCGGGCACCTTGCTGACGTATCCGTACACCGCCGATCTCGCGCAGTGCTTTGCGCAGATCGTGCTGCGCTGAGCGCGCCGTGAACGACACGCCGACCATCCTGCTCACCGGCGCGACCGGCTACATCGGCTCGCACACGTGGGCGGCCCTGCGCGCCGCGGGCTATCGCGTGGTCGGCGTGGACGACTTCTCCAACAGCTCGCCGGCGGTGCTCGAGCGACTGGCGCTGCTGCTCGGCGAGACGCCGGAGTTCGAGCGCCTGGACGTGTGCGACGCGGCCGCGCTGGAGTCGCTGTTCGCGCGGCGTCGCATCGACGCGGTGGTGCACTTCGCGGCGCTCAAGGCGGTGGGCGAGTCGGTGCGGCGACCGCTCGACTACTACGCCAACAACGTCGGCGGCCTCGTCTGCGTGACGCGCACGATGCAGCGTCACGGCTGTCGCCGGCTCGTCTTCAGTTCCAGCGCCACGGTCTACGGCCGCCCCGAGCGGCTGCCGATCCGCGAGGACGCGCCGCTGTCGGCGACCAACCCTTACGGCGCCACCAAGCTCGTCGGCGAGAACCTGCTGCGCGACCTCGCACGCTCCGAGCCCGGCTGGGCCGTCGCGTCCCAGCGCGACTTCAACCCCGCCGGCGCCCATCCCAGCGCGCTGATCGGCGAAGACCCCAACGGCGTGCCGAACAACCTGATGCCCTACGTGGCGCAGGTGGCCGCCGGGCAGCGCGAGGCGCTGCAGGTGTTCGGCGACGACTACGACACCCCCGACGGCACCGGCGTGCGCGACTACATCCACGTGGTCGACCTCGCGCAAGGCCACGTCGCCGCGCTGCGCCACCTGTTCGAGCGCGCCGCGTCGCTCACCGTCAACCTCGGCACCGGGCGCGGCTACAGTGTGCTCGAGGTCGTCCGCGCCTTCGAGCGCGCCAGCGGCCGGCGCGTGCCGTACCGCGTGGTGGCGCGCCGCCCGGGCGACGTCGACGCGTGCTACGCCGACCCGTCGGCCGCGCAGCAGATCCTCGGCTGGACAGCGACGCGCGACCTCGACGCGATGTGCGCGGATGCGTGGCGCTGGCAGGCGGCCGTGGCGGCGGCCCAGGCGCAGCGCGCCAGTTCCAGCGCGGCCGCCCGCGTCGCGGAGCCAGTTCGGCACGTTCCGACGATAGGGTGACGACATGATCCAGAGAATCGTTCGGGCGGTGCTGAACCGCGTGCCGGCCCATGCGGCAGACCGTGTCGGCGAACGGCTGCTGCCGATGCGCGCGTTCGAACGCCTGTCGGTTCCGTCCGAGTCGGCACTGACCATCACGTGCGATGACGGCGAACTGCGCGATCTCGACATCGTCGACGTGCTCGAACGCTTCGGAGCACGCGGCGTGTTCGCCGTGTCGCCCGACTTGATCGGCAAGCCCGGCTTCCTGACCTACGAGCAGTTGCGGCAGATTCGCGCCGCCGGCCACGAGATCGCGTTCCACGGCACGACGCACGACGCCTTCACCCGCTATCGCGACGCTGCGGAACTGGTCCACACCTGCCGCCGCGGCATCGATGGCCTGCAGGCCGAGGGTCTCGGCAGGCCGACGACCCTGATCTATCCCTACGGGATGAACGACCGCGCGGTACGCGAATCGATGTCCTCGCTCTTCGAGTGCGCGTTCACCACGTGGTTCGGCATCAACCGGGCGCGCACCAACCGCTACGCCATCCGTCGCATCGCCTTCGGTGCCTACACCGGCAAGCAGCCTGCCACCGAGCAGTGGTATCGCTCCGCGCTGGAGCGCGCCCGCGGCGAGGCGTGCTGGCCGACGCTGATGCTGCACCCGGCCGCGAAGGGCCACACCGACGAGCACACCGCGATGCTGTCGCGTCTGCTGCTGCACGCGCGCGACATCGGCTTGCCGGTGCGCACCGCCTCGGCACACCTCGCCGCATCGGCCGGTCGCGCCACTGCGGCGGTGGTCGCGCGCGACAGCACGTCGTCCTGACGCCATGAAGCCCACGTCGAGCCTGACCGCTCGGGCGCTCAGCGCCGTCAAGTGGAACTACGTCGGCACGGTCGGCCGGATCGTCGCGACCTTCGTCAGCCAGATCGTCATCGCGCGCCTGCTCGGCCCTGAACAGGTCGGCTTGTTCGGCTACGCGTTTCTGATGGTGACGTTCGCGGCGCTGGCGGTCGAGATGGGTCTGCAACAGGCGCTGATCCAGGCGCGCGAGCTGCCCGACGAGGTCGTCGCGACGGCCTGCGGACGCCTCCTGCTGGCGGGCGCAGCGGCGGCTATCGTGCTCTTCCTGTGCGCGGACGTCGTCTCGCAGTGGGTGTTCTCCACGCCGAGGGCGGCTCCGGTGCTTCGGGCAATGGCACCGGTGCTGATCCTCAACGCGCTGACCTTCGCTGCCACGGCCATGCTCAGTCGCAACCTGGAGTTCAAGGTCATCCAGCTGTCGACGCTCGGCGCGTACCTGGTCGGCTACATGGCCGTGGGCATCGGCGCCGCGTGGCTCGGCTTCGGCGTGTGGAGCCTAGTGCTCGCGTGGTACACGCACATGGCGCTCGCGTGCGCATCGATGATCTGGTTCGGCTCGCGATCGATCCGGCCGGGCAATCCGCTGAGGCCATTGCCGATCGCCGGCTTCGGCATGGTCGTGATGACCACCAACCTGCTGAACTGGGTCATCGACAACGGCCCGCACACGGCGATCGCGCGCTTCTTCGGGCCGGCCATGCTGGGCACGTACTCGGTCGCCAGCAACCTCGTGAAGGTGCCGGCCGACCATCTGGTCAGCAATCTGCAGTCGATCCTCCTGCCGCTGTCGGCGCGCGCGCAGGACAACGACGTCGGCTTGCGGCGCGCCTATCTCACCGTGCTGTCCGGCGTGGCCGTCGTCGCCTTCCCCACGTTCACTTTCGTGGCGATGATGGCCGAGCCGATCGTGCTGCTGCTCCTCGGGCCGCAGTGGGCCGCCGCCGCGGGCCTGTTGACGGCCCTGTCGATCGCCATGATCGTGCACGCGGTCGAGGCGTTGTGCGGCCCCATGCTCAGCGGTCGCGGTGAGCCTCGCGTCGAGTTGCGTCTGAAGGCCGTCACCTTGCTGCTCACGTTAGGCGTGCTTGCATTCACCGTGCACCACTCGGTGAACGCCGTCGCTTGGGGCGTCGTGCTCGTGTATCTGTTCCGCTGGATCTGGATGAACGGCGCGCTGTCGCGTCGCCTGCAGGTCACGACGTCGATGCTGTTCGCGGCGTTGTGCGGCCCGCTTCTGCTGGCCGGCGTGGCCGCCGGCATCTCGAGGGCGATCACCGAAGCCGCCGGAGCATGGGCCCCGACCATTCCGGTCGCCGTGCCCGTGGTGGCCTCCGCCGGTCTCATCTTCGCCATCGCCGTCGCGCTGGCGATCACAGCGCCGCAGTGGGTGCTGGGGCCGTACCTGCTGTCGCTGCTGGGCCAGCTGCTGCGCCGTCGGCCCGTCATCGCGTCCCTGCCCGGCCTGCGGCGTCTGGCCGACTCCGCACAGCGCGCCGCCTCATGACCTTGCCGATCTGATCTGCGCCATGTGGTTAGCACGCCTCCTGATCTCCCTGCTGCAACGCGTGTCTCGCCGTGTTGCGCGCGGTTGGGGCTGGCTGGTGCTGCACAGCAGCGGCGCCACCGTGGGCCGCGGCGTCGCCACGCTCGGTGCGCCGATCGTCACCCTTGCACCGAACTCGTCGATCGAGATTGGTGACGAGGTCGTGTTGTGCTCGGTATCCACCGACACTGCACTCGGCGTGGCGCACCCGGTGGTGCTGCGCACACTGCGGCCGAGTGCCTCGATCACCATCGGCGACGACTGCGGCATCAGCGGCGCGACGATCTGCGCCGCGGTCTCGGTGAGCCTGGGCCGACGTTGCCTGCTCGGGGCCAACGTACAGATCGTCGACACCGACTTCCACCCCCTGAAGCCAGAAGGCCGCCGCCACTCCGACGACGAGCGAGAAATCGCCGCCGCGCCGGTGCGTATCGGGGACGACGTGTTCATCGGAGCCAACGCGATCGTGCTCAAGGGCGTCGTCATCGGAGAAGGCTCGGTCGTCGGCGCAGGCTCAGTCGTGACCCGCAGCGTGCCGCCGCGCGCCATCGCGGCGGGCAATCCAGCCAAGGTGATCGGCGCAGTGCCGTAGACGCGGAGACCCGTCGATGGACCAACTTCTCGGTGTCCTCACCACATCTGCCGCCGCGGCCGTGGCCCTCGTGGCGACGTTATCGATCGCCATCGGTGCGCTATGGGTGCTCATCTCGTCGAGCGAGCACCGGACCCTGTGCATGGGGTACCTGCTCGTCGGCTTCCTGGTGCAGACGTTCGTGCTCGAGCAACCGTACATCACGCTCGGCCTGCAGCTGTACATCGACGACTTCATCTCGATGCTGATGATGGCGTCGATCGCCATCAGCTTCTTGCGCCGCCCGTTGCCGGTGGGCGAACCGGCGTTCCTGGCGTGGTCGGGCTTCGGGGTGATCATGCTGGTGTCGTTCGTGATCGGCACGATGGCCTACGGAACCGCCGCCGGCACCGAACTGCGGCCCAACTTCTACTTCTGGGTCGCGGGCCTCTACTGCTGTACCGCGGAGTTCGACGAGAAGGACATCCGTCGGTTGGCGCGGTGGTTCCTGTGGGGCGCATATGCGCTGATCGGGATCGCCATGTATCGCTGGATCGGCGTGCAGGCGGGCTTACTTCCGGCGCACCTGGTGTTTGCCGGCTACGTGGGCGACTTCCGTCCCGTCGGCTCGCATACCGCGTTCTACCTTGCGGCCGCAGGCTTGGTGCAGTTGCTGGCGTGGATCCGCGGTACCGGCACGCGCTGGAGCGGCTGGCATGCCGTGGCGATGGGCGCGGCCGTGCTCGTGCTGCAGCATCGCTCGGTGTGGTTCGCGTATGCGGTGGGCGTGGCGTTCCTGATCGTGCTGGAGCGGCGCCACATGCCGCGGCGGTTCCCGTGGGCGCTGGGCTTCGGCCTGGCTGCCGGCATTGCGATCGGCATCGCCGCCGCCTTCGGCCTGCTCGACAGCCTGTTCGAACGCCTCGAGGAGTCGATCCTCACGATGGGCGACTCGCGCAGCACCTTCTCCGACAGAGTGTTCGGCTGGTATGCGCTGATCGACGAGTGGTTCGCCGCTTCGCTGAAGGTGCAGCTCTTCGGCTACCCGTACGGCTACGGCTTCCGTCGCGTGGTCGAAGGCATCGTCGTCGACTACGCGCCGCACAATTTCTACGTCGAGATGCTGTTGCGCGTGGGCCTCGTCGGCACTCTGCTGATGCTCGCGGCGATGGTCGCGGGACTGGTCTCCGGGGTGGTCACCCGCGCGCAGACCGAGTCCGACTACTTGCTGACCCGCGGGCTCGCCGTCGTGATCGTGGCCGCGTTCGTCTACTTCCTCGCGTACCAGTCCTACCACCTTCAGGGCGCGATCGTCGGCCTGGCGCTGGCACAGATCATCCGCTACCGGCGCATGCGCAATCCGCAGCCGGCCCCGCCGTCGGGTACCGGTCTCGGCAGGCTCGATCGCGGCGCCGTCCGATGAGGCGTCCCATGTCCACTGTCCGCATCATTGCCGTTCTCACCTCCTTCAACCGCAAGCCGATGACACTGGCCTGCCTGGCCTCGGCGGAGATCGCGGCGCGGCGGGCTGGCGTCGAGTTGCGTGCCGTGCTGGTCGACGACGCCAGCACCGACGGGACCGCCGAGGCGGTGCGAGAGCGCTTCCCGTGGGTCGAGGTCATCACCGGGTCGGGCTCCCTGTTCTGGAATCAGGGCATGCACCGCGCCTACACGCGAGCGCTGGAGATCGGCGCGGACCACTACCTGTGGATCAACGACGACACCGAACTGGTCGAGGAGTCGCTGGCGGTGCTTCTGGCGCACTCACGCGACCTCGAGAGTCGCCTCGCGCGTCCGGTCATCGTCGTCGGCTCCACGGCCGAACGCGGCAGCCGGCGCATCACCTATGGCGGCAGCGTCGCACGCAGCCGGCTGCGACGCTTCACCTACGACCTGGTGTGGAACGAACGCGAGCCTGTGCCGTGCGAGGCCATCAACGGCAACTGCGTGCTGATCTCGCACGAGGCCGCGCGGCGCGTGGGCAACATCGACCCGGCCTACGAGCATGCCATGGGCGACACCGACTATGGACTGCGAGCCGTTCGCGCCGGCGTCGGCGTGTACGTGGCCGCCGGCATCGTCGGCTACTGCTCGGACAACCCGACCCGGGGCACGCACTTCGACCGTTCGCTGCCGTTTCGCAAGCGCTGGCGACTGATGATGAGCCGCAAGGGACTGCCGGTGCGCTCGTGGCTTCACTTCACACGACGCCACGGCGGCGTGCTGTGGCCACTGTACTTCGCGTGGCCCTACGCGCGATTCCTCTGGTCGGGGGTGAGTCACCTCCATCCGCGGCGTCGATCCTCCTGATCGGGGAACCGCGTGTACGCGCACTGCACCAATGACCGCCACCCTGCTCGAGCGCGCGAGCGCCAGCCTGACTAATCGAGGACTCACCGCATGTGCGGCATCTTTGGCTACCTGGGACGCATCGAGCGACGCCTTGCCGAGCGCTGCCTGCACACGCTGACGCACCGCGGTCCGGATGGATGGGACCTGTGGGAAGGCGACGGCGTGACGCTGGGCCACCGCCGCCTCTCGATCCTCGACCTGAGCGACAACGGCCGGCAGCCGATGACCTATGGCGACGGCCGCTACCGGATCACGTTCAACGGCGAGATCCACAACTTCCTCGAACTCCGCAAGGAACTGGAAGAGCTCGACTTCACGTTCCGGACGGAGTCCGACACCGAGGTGATCCTCGCCGCGTTCATGGCATGGGGCGAGGAGTGTCAACTTCGCTTCAACGGCATGTGGGCTTTCGCGATCTGGGACTCGGTCGAACGCAGGCTGTTCCTGTCGCGCGACCGCTGGGGCGAGAAACCACTGTTCTACGCGACGCTTCCCAACGGCGACTTCGCCTTCGCTTCCGAGATGAAGGCGCTGCTGCCGCTGCTGCGCGACCCGCAACCGGATCGCGCGCTCATCCGCGGCATGACCCTGCGGTCGTCATTTGCGTATGAGGCCACCGACCGCTGCATCATCCTTGGCATCCAGCGGTTTCTTGCCGGCCACTGTGGCTGGGTGCGCGATGGGCGGCTGACGATGCGCCGCTGGTGGAACACGCTGGATCATCTGCCAGAGGTGCCCGCGAGCTACGGCGAGCAGGTCGAGGCGCTGCGCGAGCTCCTGTTCGACGCCTGCCGTCTGCGCATGCGCAGCGACGTGCAGATCGGCACGGCGTTGTCGGGCGGGCTCGACTCCAGCACGGTGTTGTCGGCGCTGGCGCACATCAATCGGACCCACCACGGCGAAGCTCGGCTGTCCGAAGACTGGCAGCATGCCGTGGTCGCGTCGTTCCCGGGCACGCCGCTGGACGAGGCGGAGTTCGCGTGCCGCATCGCCGACTACCAAGGCGTCAAGGCCGAAGTCCTGCCGATCGACCCGACGCGCGAGGTCGACCAGCTCGAGCGCATGCTGTACCTGTACGAGGAGTTGTCGGTCACGAGCCCGATCCCGTTCATGGCGTTGTACCGGACCATCAAGGGCAACGGCACGACGGTCACGCTCGACGGCCACGCCGCCGACGAACTGTTCGGCGGTTATGCGACCGATTGGGCCTACGCACTTCTCGATGCAGGCACCGACCTGCAGCAAATCGGTCAGGTGCTGGACATCTACGACAACGGGCTTCCCGGCGATGCGGCCCAGTTCCGCCGCCCATCGGGTCGTGCCACGTCATACGCGCGTCACCTCGCAGCGGCGGTGGTCAAGTCGACGCTGGGCATGCACACGAACCTCGGGCCCGAGTACACCCGGCACGCACGCTGGCGCGAACTCGATCACCTCAGCCGCGCCCTGTTCTGGCAGACGCATTGCTTCGTGCTGCCGACCATTCTGCGCAGCTACGACCGCTACGGCATGGGCAACTCGGTCGAGATTCGCATGCCGTTCCTCGACTGGCGAGTAGCGACCTTCGCCTTCGCATTGCCGTGGCACTCCAAGATCCGCGGGGGCTATTCGAAGGCGATCATCCGCGACGCGATAGCTCCGTACATGCCGCGAGACATCGCGTACCGGCGCACGAAGATCGGCTTGAACTCGCCGATCGTCGACTGGATGCGAGGCCCCTTGCGCGGCTACTTCCTCGATACCGTGCACTCGCAGTCTTTCCGCGAGTGCGACCTCGTCGAGCCGCAGTCCGCCGCCAAGGCCGTGGTGCAGGTCACCACGGATCCGACGGCGACTTTCAAGTCCGGCGAGCGCGCGTGGTGGGGCGTACTGCCGTACCTGTGGTCACGCGCAGTGCTCAGGTTCGGGGCAGCCGCGACAGTCGTCGAGAACTTCGTGCTCGAGTCCGCCATCGTCCTTGCCTGAGCGGCCGTCCGTCTCACTGGCAAGGTGCCGGGACCTCGTTGAAGATGCTGGCCGACAGGCCGGTGTCGCCCCAGGTGTTGCCTGACTCGCTGGCCGAGCAGTTGTTGGTCCAGTAGCTGTTCAGCGCCCCGTTGCCGTTCTGCGTCCAGCGCGTGAACACCCGGTTGTTGCGCACTACGTGCCCGCCGCACGACTGCGTCGAGTAGTTGCTCACCATGATCCCCAGGTTCGCCGGCACCGTCGTGCCGTCCTGGAAGATCCGGTTGTTCTCCACGATCGTGTTCACCCCGCCGGCAATCCCGATGCCCACGTTGCGCACGTTGACCACGATGTTGTTGTGCACGTGCGTGTAGCCCATCTGCCCAGGACCGTCGCCAGTCATGATCCCGCTGCCGCTGGTGCTCGTGGAGTGACCCCCGCGCAGCCGGTTGTACGCAATCTCGATCAGCGCCCCGGGTCGCCCGGCCGTCTGGTACAGGTTGATGTGGTCTTCCACCCCGTCGCCGTCGGACTTGTGCTCCACCCCGTAGCGCACCCCGGGCAGCTGGTCGCTGATGTTGCAGGTGATCTTGATCGGCGAGGCGCCCGGCGCCACGTTGTTGAACTGGATCATCTGCCCGCGCGCCAGCGGCCCGCGCACCCGGTACACGTAGTTCTTGTGCCACACGATCGGCCCGGTCGAGTCCGTCACGTACGCCCCGCTGGACACGTCGTGGATCACGTTGCGCTCCACCGTGATGTTGCTCGCCCCAGCGTCGATCTCCACGCCTTGCGTGTCACGGTCGCCAGGCTGTCCGCACGGGCCGATCTCGCTGTTGCGGATGATGACGTTGCTCACCCCCTTGACCACGATGCACGAGCCGCTCGTGCTGGTCACGTGCACGTTCTCGATCACCTGCCCCGACACCGCCACGATCCGCCCCACCTTCGGCAGATTCCTCGCCCTCACGCTCTCCGGCGTCGGTATCGAACCCCCAGCCGGCGCAGGCGCCGCGGTGGACGTGGTCCCCGCCGTGGTCGGCGAGCTCGTGGCGCCGCTGGTGGCCACGGTCGTCAGGCCCGTCGTCGTCGAGGCGATCGTGGGCGACGTCGTCGACGACGCGGCGGTCGTGGTGCCGGCCGTGGTGCTCTCGTACCAGCACGACTTGTCGGCGCCGTAGGCGGGGTCGCCGAAGATGCCGTTGCCGCAATAGACGCCGCCCGTGAAGGTCTTGACCACGTTCTGCGTCGCCGTTCCGTAGCGCACCGCACGCGTGCCCGAGAACGAGCACGTGCCGTACTCCTGCGAGCACAGCACCCACGTGCTCGGAGTCGCGCCCGACGTCGGAGTGGAAGCGCTCGTCGTCGCGGTGCCCGTCGACACGGTCGTCGTGGTGCTTCCGCCCGACGATGTGCCGCTCGTGGTCGTGCCCGTCGATCCCGACGTGGACGTGCCGCCGGTGGTCGTTGCCGCGGTCTCGTACCAGCAGGTCTTCAGCGCGCCGGGCGCAGGATCACCGAACACGTAGTTGCCGCAGTAGGTGCCGCCGGTGAGCGACTTGGTGACGTGACGAGTCGCGGTGCCGTAGCGAACCGTTCGCGTACCCGCGAAGCTGCAGGTCTGGTACTCGCTTGCGCACTCGACCCAAGTGGTGGCGGTCGACGAAGGCGTGGAGGACCCGGCCGTGGTCGTGGAGACCGCCTCGGCGGACTCCGTGGGGGCAGATCCGACGGCCGTGCTCGCGACCACCGGTGTCGCTGCCCGCTGCGTATCGGCTTGTGCGGCGGTCTGCGTACCGACCACCGACTCCGCTCCGCCACCGCAGGCGGCCAGCGCGGCCGCAGCGGTGAGCCATCCCGCCACGAGGCGGGCACGACGTGCGACGAGTTTCAAGGCACTGCTCTCCGGTCGATCAATGAACTGGCGGCTGGCTCGCCTCGGCAGAGGCGGGGCCTGCGCGCATCGTGTGTGTGTCGGCCCAAAGGCCGGATCGGTCCGGGAGTGGACCCGTGGTGGCGTGCCGCGGTGGCACTGCGTTCACGAGGACTCCCCTAGAACGCAGTGTTGCAGCGGCACCAGGTTCTCGTGTAAAGGGGCGCCGACGCGTGTAACCGGTAACACGCCCGCGTGGCGCTGACGCGCTTTGTCAGGGGCACAGGCACCCGGGCGGCTCGCAGATCGGCGTGTCCGGTTGACGCGTTGCGTCACACCCGCGCGTTACCAATTCGAACCAACACAGCAGCCCGATCCGGGGCTGCGGGCGACGCGACGCCTATCGAGCCGCTGGCGCAGACATCGGCACCCGAGCGAGGCCGGCGCGCCGGCCGGCGTACCAGTGGTCGCGCGTCTGCTCGGGTGCTTCGAGATAGTCGAAGCCGGACTGTTCG
>CAZFET010000055.1:0-3145 GCA_964517545.1 uncultured Burkholderiaceae bacterium | reverse complement strand
GAGGTATGCATGACGGCACCGGGCGCCAGACGTGCGCGCACCGCGGCGAGTTGCGCGCGCGTGTGGTCCGGGTCGTTGGTCGTGTCGTGTATGAAGCAGTCGATCGGTTCGCGGGTGCGGTGAATCGCCTCGATGCTGTCGCCGGTGATGCGCGTCACCATGCCACCTTCGTCGCCTTCGAGGAACTCGCCGCGGTCTGCCGCGATGTCGACCGTCACCAAATGGACGGGCCGCCCGCTCTCGGCCGCATTCCGTCTCAGCGCGAGAACCATCGCCAGTGCGCTGAGCCCACGCTCGGTACCGGCTTCAAACACGAAGTGCGCTCGGCTCGCCCGCACCAGCATGTAGTTGAAGAGGCACTTGCCCAGCTTCGGCTCGGGATCGCAGATGTAGCGCAGCCGGGTGTCGGACACACGCTGCCGGTAGCGCGAACGAAAGGTGTCATCGGCAACCAGTTCGTCGGCATGGCCACGGACCTGCGTCGCGGGTCGACCCGTGAGCCAGCTCATGGCTGCTGCCACCGACGACACCCCGATGGAGTCGAAGTCATAGCTGAAGTTGTCCCACTCGCGCGAGCCGGCTACCCAGCGCAGCGCCAGGACGCCCTGCTTCAGCCACGGACCGAATGCGCGATCGGCCCGGATGGGTAGCGTGGCGATACGTCCCAGCGGCGAGTACTTGATTCGCTCTACGAGTCGTCTGTTCATCTGGCGGGGTCGCTCTCTCCGTCGACCCCGCGAGTATCGGCGATCAGTGCGGGTGCCCGACGGGGCCGCCACTGCAGACGCGGTTCACTGGCAAGGTGCCGGGACCTCGTTGAAGATGCTGGCCGACAGGCCGGTGTCGCCCCAGGTGTTGCCTGACTCGCTGGCCGAGCAGTTGTTGGTCCAGTAGCTGTTCAGCGCCCCGTTGCCGTTCTGCGTCCAGCGCGTGAACACCCGGTTGTTGCGCACTACGTGCCCGCCGCACGACTGCGTCGAGTAGTTGCTCACCATGATCCCCAGGTTCGCCGGCACCGTCGTGCCGTCCTGGAAGATCCGGTTGTTCTCCACGATCGTGTTCACCCCGCCGGCAATCCCGATGCCCACGTTGCGCACGTTGACCACGATGTTGTTGTGCACGTGCGTGTAGCCCATCTGCCCAGGACCGTCGCCAGTCATGATCCCGCTGCCGCTGGTGCTCGTGGAGTGACCCCCGCGCAGCCGGTTGTACGCAATCTCGATCAGCGCCCCGGGTCGCCCGGCCGTCTGGTACAGGTTGATGTGGTCTTCCACCCCGTCGCCGTCGGACTTGTGCTCCACCCCGTAGCGCACCCCGGGCAGCTGGTCGCTGATGTTGCAGGTGATCTTGATCGGCGAGGCGCCCGGCGCCACGTTGTTGAACTGGATCATCTGCCCGCGCGCCAGCGGCCCGCGCACCCGGTACACGTAGTTCTTGTGCCACACGATCGGCCCGGTCGAGTCCGTCACGTACGCCCCGCTGGACACGTCGTGGATCACGTTGCGCTCCACCGTGATGTTGCTCGCCCCAGCGTCGATCTCCACGCCTTGCGTGTCACGGTCGCCAGGCTGTCCGCACGGGCCGATCTCGCTGTTGCGGATGATGACGTTGCTCACCCCCTTGACCACGATGCACGAGCCGCTCGTGCTGGTCACGTGCACGTTCTCGATCACCTGCCCCGACACCGCCACGATCCGCCCCACCTTCGGCAGATTCCTCGCCCTCACGCTCTCCGGCGTCGGTATCGAACCCCCAGCCGGCGCAGGCGCCGCGGTGGACGTGGTCCCCGCCGTGGTCGGCGAGCTCGTGGCGCCGCTGGTGGCCACGGTCGTCAGGCCCGTCGTCGTCGAGGCGATCGTGGGCGACGTCGTCGACGACGCGGCGGTCGTGGTGCCGGCCGTGGTGCTCTCGTACCAGCACGACTTGTCGGCGCCGTAGGCGGGGTCGCCGAAGATGCCGTTGCCGCAATAGACGCCGCCCGTGAAGGTCTTGACCACGTTCTGCGTCGCCGTTCCGTAGCGCACCGCACGCGTGCCCGAGAACGAGCACGTGCCGTACTCCTGCGAGCACAGCACCCACGTGCTCGGAGTCGCGCCCGACGTCGGAGTGGAAGCGCTCGTCGTCGCGGTGCCCGTCGACACGGTCGTCGTGGTGCTTCCGCCCGACGATGTGCCGCTCGTGGTCGTGCCCGTCGATCCCGACGTGGACGTGCCGCCGGTGGTCGTTGCCGCGGTCTCGTACCAGCAGGTCTTCAGCGCGCCGGGCGCAGGATCACCGAACACGTAGTTGCCGCAGTAGGTGCCGCCGGTGAGCGACTTGGTGACGTGACGAGTCGCGGTGCCGTAGCGAACCGTTCGCGTACCCGCGAAGCTGCAGGTCTGGTACTCGCTTGCGCACTCGACCCAAGTGGTGGCGGTCGACGAAGGCGTGGAGGACCCGGCCGTGGTCGTGGAGACCGCCTCGGCGGACTCCGTGGGGGCAGATCCGACGGCCGTGCTCGCGACCACCGGTGTCGCTGCCCGCTGCGTATCGGCTTGTGCGGCGGTCTGCGTACCGACCACCGACTCCGCTCCGCCACCGCAGGCGGCCAGCGCGGCCGCAGCGGTGAGCCATCCCGCCACGAGGCGGGCACGACGTGCGACGAGTTTCAAGGCACTGCTCTCCGGTCGATCAATGAACTGGCGGCTGGCTCGCCTCGGCAGAGGCGGGGCCTGCGCGCATCGTGTGTGTGTCGGCCCAAAGGCCGGATCGGTCCGGGAGTGGACCCGTGGTGGCGTGCCGCGGTGGCACTGCGTTCACGAGGACTCCCCTAGAACGCAGTGTTGCAGCGGCACCAGGTTCTCGTGTAAAGGGGCGCCGACGCGTGTAACCGGTAACACGCCCGCGTGGCGCTGACGCGCTTTGTCAGGGGCACAGGCACCCGGGCGGCTCGCAGATCGGCGTGTCCGGTTGACGCGTTGCGTCACACCCGCGCGTTACCAATTCGAACCAACACAGCAGCCCGATCCGGGGCTGCGGGCGACGCGACGCCTATCGAGCCGCTGGCGCAGACATCGGCACCCGAGCGAGGCCGGCGCGCCGGCCGGCGTACCAGTGGTCGCGCGTCTGCTCGGGTGCTTCGAGATAGTCGAAGCCGGACTGTTCG
>CAZFET010000054.1:0-14868 GCA_964517545.1 uncultured Burkholderiaceae bacterium | reverse complement strand
GATGGCCACCGGCGGCCTGGCGGTGGGGACGCGGCGCTCGATCAGCTGCGGCAGCCGGTGCAGGGTCTGCGGGCCGAACACGATGTCGACGTAGGGCGCGCGCTCGACGATGGCCGCGCCCTCCTGGCTGGCCACGCAGCCGCCCACGCCGATCAGCACGCCCTTCTTCTTCAGGTGCTTCACGCGGCCGAGGTCGCTGAACACCTTCTCCTGCGCCTTCTCGCGCACCGAGCAGGTGTTGAACAGGATCAGGTCGGCCTCGTCGACGTCGTTCGTCGGCTCGAAGCCTTCGGCCGCGCGCAGCACGTCGGCCATCTTGTCGGAGTCGTACTCGTTCATCTGGCACCCGAAGGTGCGGATGAAGACCTTCTTCGTCATGGCGAGACCTCCCGCGCCGTCAGCGGCGCGACCAGGTCTGCGCGATCGGGTCGAACGACCAGCGCGCGGCTTCTTCCGGCGTGCGCGGCCAGGGCTTGGCGGCCTCGTCGGGGCGCAGCACCCACACGTCGTGCACGAGGCCCGCCGTGTCGGTCGTGTAGTGGACCTGCAGGGTCGCGCCGATCACGCTGCCCGACAGCATGATCAGGTTGTTCTCGCCGCGGATGCGCGCACCGGGCGACAGGCGCGAGGGGCGGCCGTTGAGCGTGATCTCCGGCGGCGACACGACGACGATCTCGCCGCGCAGCGCGTTCGCCGGGAACTGTCGCTGCAGTTGTTGCGCGAGCGCCGGTGCCGACACGACGGCGGCGGCGACGAAGAAGGCGGCACAGCGGTTCATGGTGTGGATCCAGAGGCTGCGGAGAGACGACGGCAAGGAGGAGCGTCAGTGTATCGGCAACGACGTTCGGGCCCGCGCGATCGACGGCGCACAGTGGCCTGGCCGGTGACGTCCCGCACGGATCGCCGGCTGCGCGCGCGGCGCCTCGCCGTGGCCCTCGCCGTCACGCAGCCGCGCACCGGGCTGGGCTGGTGCCCGGTCACCAGCTCCCCCGAAGTCGCCCGACATCTTGTGCGGCCACGCCGAGGACTTTGCGAAGCAGGTCCGCGAGCCCGAGCGGGCAGCTTGCACGCAGGTGTGCTCACGGATCCGCCGGGTGAGGGTGGCCCGCCGGGCGGCTCGCAAGGCAACAGGACAGAGGCCCACTCGACTCGCGTCGACGTGGGCCTCGGTGAGAGGAGAGCGGCACACGTCCTGGGTGGCGACTCTCGGGTGTGTGGTGGCGCTTCAGGGACTCGAACCCCGGACCTGCGGATTATGATTCCGACGCTCTAACCGACTGAGCTAAAGCGCCACGAGGCGCGCATTATAGCGGCGCGCCTCCTGCCCTTCGCTCACGCTCAGCCCCCTCGATGTTCAGCTTCTTCAAGAGAAAGAGCGCCGATGCACCCGTGCCGGCGCCGGTGCCCGAGCCCGTCGGCGACGAGGTGCATCGCGGCTGGCTCGTCCGTTTGCGCGACGGCCTGCGCAAGACCGGATCGGGCATCGCGCAGGTGTTCACCGGCACGCGCATCGACGACGCGCTGTACGAGGAGCTCGAGTCCGCGCTGCTGATGGCCGACGCCGGCGTGCCCGCCACGCAGCACCTGCTGGCCGACCTGAAGCGGCGCGTGAAGGACGCGAAGGCCACCGAGCCCGCGGCCGTGAAGGCACTGCTGGTCGACGCCATCGCCGAACTGCTCGCGTCGCTGCAGCGGCCGCTCGTGGTGGGCGAGACCCGGCCCACCGTGATGATGGTGGTCGGCGTCAACGGCGCGGGCAAGACCACGAGCATCGGCAAGCTCACGCGCCACCTCGCCGACGGCGGATGCCGCGTGCTGCTGGCCGCGGCCGACACCTTCCGCGCGGCGGCGCGCGAGCAACTGGCGGTGTGGGCCGGACGCAATCGCGTCGAGATCGTGAGCCAGGAAGGCGGCGACCCGTCGGCGGTGAGCTTCGACGCCGTGCAGGCCGGACGCGCGCGCGGCCACGACGTGGTGATCGCCGACACCGCGGGCCGCCTGCCGACGCAGCTGCACCTGATGGAGGAACTGAAGAAGATCCGCCGCGTGATCGGCAAGGCGTGCGAGGGCGCGCCGCACGAGGTGCTGCTGGTGGTCGACGGCAACACGGGGCAGAACGCGCTCGCCCAGGTGAAGGCCTTCGACGACGCGCTCGGGCTGACGGGGCTCATCGTCACCAAGCTCGACGGCACGGCGCGCGGCGGCGTGCTGGCGGCCATCGCGCTGTGGGCGCGCGAGCGGCCGGCGGCCGGGCGCACGGCGCCGGCGGTCTATTTCATCGGCATCGGCGAGAAGCTCGAGGACCTGCAGCCGTTCGACGCGCGCGAGTTCGCGACGGCGTTGCTCGACTGACGCGAGCGCCGTCTCAGCGTGGCGGCGTGCGCGGCGGCGTCGGCGGCTTCAGCGGCGCCGGACGCGTCTCGAGGTCGTCGAACCAGGTCGAAGGCGGCGGCTCGCCGAGTTCGATCACCTCGTCGGGCGACACGCCTTCGGTCTCGTCGGCCAGGGTCGGCAGGGCCTTGCCCGCGGCCTTGGCAGGCACCGGGCCCTTGGCGGCGGCGGGCCCTGCGGCGGCCTTGGCGGCCGCGGCCGACATCTTCGACAGGATCGCCTCGCGCGCGGCCTCCGGCGAGGGCAGCGCGTTCTCGATCCACACGTGCAGCGGGATGCCCGCGGCCTTGAGCACGCGGCCCATGCGCTCGTGGCGCTTGCGGTTGCGCTCGCTCGCCTGGCTCGGCGGCTGGCGCACGTCGACCACCGCGACCACCTCCGACGAGTGGTCGCAGACCACGAGGTCGGCGCACAGCTGCCCCACGCGCGAGAGCCACTCGGTGTACGAGTTGCGCGTGGGCACCTTGAGGAAGCGCGACAGCGGCACCTGCGCGAGGATCACGTAATCGGGCAGCGCCTTCGCGAGCACGGCGTAGGCCAGCCGTTCCTGGCTGGTGAGCACGCGGGTGGGCGTGGGTTCCCACGACGTGAGCGTGTCCAGGAAGTCCAGCGAGCCCTTGCTGCGATCTTCGCCCGCGCCGCGCGAGCGCATGAACCACGCGCCCGCGGCGATGGCCGCCACCAACACTGCTGCTACCGCGATCCAGAGCAAGTTCATGTCGCGTCCACCCTGCACAGCCGGAGCGACACCTTAGACGTGCGGCCGGCGACGGTCAATCGATCGGACTGCGGATGCGCCGCAAGCGCAACGCGCCATGGCGCTCCTGCGGTGCGGCTTCGCGGCGCCGCGTTCAGCGCGGCCCGAACCCGCCGGGCAGCTTCAGGCCGCCCATGCGCTTCATCATCTTCATCAGGCCGCCGCCCTTCATCTTCTTCATCATGCCCTGCATCTGCTCGAACTGGTTGAGCAGGCGGTTGACCTCCTGCACGGGCACGCCGGCGCCGGCGGCGATGCGCCGCTTGCGGCTGGCCTTGATGAGCTCGGGCTTGCGCCGCTCCAGCGGCGTCATGCTGCTGATGATGCCTTCCATGCGGCGCACGTCGCGCTCGGCGCGGTCCATGTCGGCGGCGCCGGCCTTGGCGCTGAGCTGCGCGGGCAGCTTGTCCATCAGGCCGGCCAGTCCGCCCATGCTCTTCATCTGCGCGAGCTGCGCGCGGAAGTCGTCGAGGTCGAAGCCTTCGCCGGACTTCACCTTGTCGGCCAGCTTCTGCGCGGCCTGGAGGTCGACGCCCTTCTGCACTTCCTCGACCAGCGCGACGATGTCGCCCATGCCGAGCACGCGGCCGGCGTGGCGCTCGGCGTCGAACACCTCGAGCCCGTCGATCTTCTCGGACACGCCGGCGAACTTGATCGGCGCGCCGGTGACCTGCCGCACCGACAGCGCCGCACCGCCTCGCGAGTCGCCGTCCATCTTGGTCAGCACGATGCCCGTGAGCGGCAGCGCCTCCTTGAAGGCCCTGGCCGTGTTGACCGCGTCCTGGCCCTGCATCGAGTCGACGACGAACAAGGTCTCCACCGGCTGCAGCGCCGCGTGCAGCTCGCGGATCTCGGCCATCATGGCCTCGTCGATCGCCAGCCGGCCGGCCGTGTCGACCAGCAGCACGTCGAAGTAGTGCCGCCGCGCGTGGTCGAGGGCGGCCAGCGCGATGTCGCGCGGCTTCTGCTCGGGCGCGCTCGGGAACCACTCGGCGCCGACCTGCTGCGTCACCGTCTTCAGCTGCTCGATCGCCGCGGGCCGGTACACGTCGGCCGACACGGTGAGCACCTTCTTGCGGCGCTTGTCGATCAGCAGCTTGGCGAGCTTGGCCGTGGTGGTGGTCTTGCCCGCGCCCTGCAGGCCGGCCATCAGGATCACCGCGGGCGGCTGCGTCGCCAGGTCGAGCTCGGCCACGCCGTCGCCCATCGTCGCGGCCAGCTCCTTGTGCACGATGCCCACGAGCGCCTGGCCCGGGTTGAGCGAGCCGGCGACCTCCTGGCCGAGCGCCTTGTCCTTCACGCGCGCGATGAAGTCGCGCACCACCGGCAGCGCCACGTCGGCCTCGAGCAGCGCCATGCGCACCTCGCGCAGCATGTCGGCGACGTTCGACTCGGTGATGCGGGCCTGGCCGCGCATCGTCTTGACGAGCCGCGACAGGCGATCGGTGAGGGTGGAGGCCATCGAGGGAGCGCGCAGTGCGAAAGTACACTGCGCGGATGATTCTATCGTCGGGGTTGCTCGCATCGAGCCTCGTCGCGCTCGTCGCGTACGCGGTGGTGGCCGGTGCCCCGGAGAGCGCGGCGCGCACCTTGCGCGGCGCGCTCGTCGCGGCCTGGCTCGCGCACGCGGTGGCGATCGTGATCGACGTCGCCGGCGTCGGCGCTGCGGCGCCGGGCGCGCGCTTCGGCTTCGCCCCCGCGCTGTCGGCCACGGTGTGGATGGTCGTGTCGGTGTACGCGGTCGAGAGCCGCTTCGTGCCGCTGCCCGGCGCGCGCCGCGTGCTCGCGGGCGTGGCGATGGCGGCGGTGCTGCTCGCCGCCGTGTACCCCGGCGAGTTCCGCCCGCATGCCGGCACGGCGTGGGCGCCGCTGCACTGGGTGCTCGGCCTCGCGTCGTACGGCCTGTTCGGCGCGGCGGTGCTGCACGCGCTGCTGCTCGACGAGCGCGAGCGTCGGCTGCGTCGCAAGCTCGCGCCGAGCGACGGCGGCGCGCCGGCGCTGCCGCTGCTGCGGCTGGAGAAGCTGACGTTCAACTTCGTCGGCGCCGGCTTCGTGCTGCTCACCGCGGCCATCGCGCTCGGCGTGCTGTTCGCCGATCCCTGGCGCTGGGACCACAAGGCCGTCTTCTCGGTGCTCGGCTGGGGCACGTTCGCGGCGTTGCTCGCCGGCCGTCACGTCGCCGGCTGGCGCGGGCGTCGGGCGACGCGCTGGCTGTACGTCGGCGCGCTGCTGCTGCTGCTGGCGTACGTGGGTTCGCGCTTCGTGCTCGAGGTGCTGCTGCGGCGCACCGCGGCGGGCTGAGTCGCGCGACGGGAGGCGGCGATGAAGTACGTGCTGATCGCGCTGGTGGTGGTGCTCGTGTGGTGGCTGCTGCTGCGTGCGCGGCCCTCGCGCGGCAGCGGGCCCGACGCGCGCGGCCGCGCCGAGTCGCGGCCCGATGCGCCCGAGGCCATGGTGGCCTGCGCGCACTGCGGCGTGCATCTGCCGCGCGGCGACGCGCTGCCCGGCCGCGGCGGCGTGTTCTGCAGCGAGGCGCACCGCGCCGCGCACGAGGCGGCGCAGCAGCGATGAGCGCGGCACGCCGGCGCGCGCGGCCACCGGGGACGGCATGAGCCACGGCGAGCCGTCCGAACGCCACCGCGCCGACCGCCGACGCGGCGACCGCCGTCGCCGCGACGAGGACGAAGCCGCACCGCAGTCGTGGTTCGGCGCGCTCGGCGTCGGCGACACGCAGTGGCACGACGACACGGAGTCGCGTCTGGGCGATGCGCATCGCGCCTGGGCCCAGTCCGAGCGTGCGCGGGTCGACCCGCGCGTGCTCACGCGCGAGGCGCGCCGCATCGTCGGCTCCAGCAGCAGCACGTTCCAGCGCCTGTACCGCGCCTTCGTCGCGGCGCGCGCGGCGATCGGCGTGCTGCTGGTGGTCGCGCAGGGCGTGGCCGGGCTGTTCGGGCCGCGGCCGTGGGCGCCGCTGCTGCTGTGCATCGGCTACGCGACGCAGGCCGTCGCGTTGTGGATGCTGCCGCGATTCCGCGGCGACGCGGCGCGCACGGCGGCGCGCTCGGCCACGCGGCTGAGTCGCGCGCAGTGGATCGGCACGGTCGCGGTGGACGTCGCGGCGTTCTCGCTGCTGCACGCGATCGACACGCAGTCGAGCCTGAACTACGTGGCGCTGCTCGTGATGCCGGTGCTGATGGCCGGCATCCTGATGCCGCGCGTGCGGGCGCTGGCCACGGCGGCGGCGGCGACCTTGCTGCTGCTGGCCACCGCGTGGTGGTCGGTGGCCGCGGGCGTCGACCCCGCGTCGGTGGTGACGCAGGCCGGCTTCGTCGGCGGCGGCCTGTTCGTCGTCACCTTGCTCGCCGGCGAACTCGGCGGGCGGCTCGCGCGCGAGGAACTGGCCGCGCGCGGCAGTCTGGAGCTGGCGCGCCAGCAGGCGCAGCTCAACAAGCTGGTGATCGACGAGATGCGCGAGGGCGTGCTGGTCGTCGACCGCGGCGGGCGGGTGCGTGCCGCCAACCCGGCCGCACGCGCGCTGCTCGCGGCCGAGGGGCTGGCGCGGCCGGCGCCGTTCCGGCTCGAGGGCGTCGAGCCGTGGCAGCCGCTGGTGCGCACGGTCGAGCGCGCGTTCGACGAGGGCCAGTGGCCCGAGACCGGCCGCGACGTGACGCTCGAGCTGTCGCCCGCGGTGCGCCGCACCTTGCGCGTGCGCGTGCGCTTCACGCGCCGCCGCGACGACCCGGCCGGCGAGGACGTGTGCGTGCTGTTCCTCGAGGACGTGCTGGACGTGCAGACCCGCCTGCGGCAGGAGAAGCTCGCCGCGATGGGCCGCGTGTCGGCGGGCATCGCGCACGAGATCCGCAATCCGCTCGCGGCCATCGCGCAGGCCAACGCGCTGCTCGCCGAAGACCGGCTCGAGCCGGCGCAGGCGCGTCTGGCGCAGATGGTGGCCGACAACGTCGAGCGCCTGAAGCGCATCGTCGACGACGTACTGGAGGTCGCGCCCGGCGCGGGCGGCGGCGGCGGCGTGATCGACGGCACGGCCGTGGTCGGCGCGCTGGCCAGCGACTGGGCGGCCACCAACGGGCTGCGCCTGGGCGAACGCTGCGCGCTGCACGTGGAGCTGCCGCACGAGGCGGTCGGCGTGCGTTTCGACGCCGAGCATCTGCGGCGCGTGCTGGTCAACCTGCTCGACAACGGCCGCCGCCACGCCAGCGGCGAACCCGGCGCGGTGCGGCTCGTGTTCTCGCCGCGCGACGCGAACGAGGCCGTGCTGTCGGTGGCCAGCGACGGCGAGGCGATCGCGCCGGAGGTCGAGCGCTACCTGTTCGAGCCGTTCTTCAGCACCAGCAGCCGCGGCACCGGACTCGGCCTGTATATTTGCCGCGAGCTGTGCGAGCGCCACGGTGCGCGCATCGACTACCGGCAGCATCCGCCGGAGAGCACGCACCGCAACGAGTTCGTCGTGGTGATGCGGCGGGCGGCGCTGCCGGTCCCCGAGTCCCGACTGCATCTCGCGCCATGAGCACACCATCGCACTTCAGCCTGCTGGTCGTCGACGACGAGCCCGACCTGCGCACGCTGTACGAGCTCACCCTCATCCGCGAGGGCTACGACGTCGAGACCGCCGGCTCGGTGGAGGACGCGCTGCTGCACCTGAAGGACCGCACCTACAGCGCCGTGATCACCGACATGCGCCTGCCCGACGGTAGCGGCCTCGACGTGCTGCGCAAGCTGGAAGAGGACAACCGGCGCGAGAAGGCGATCGTCATCACCGCGTACGGCTCGGCCGAGAACGCGGTCGAGGCGCTCAAGGCCGGCGCCTACGACTACCTCACCAAGCCGGTGGACCTGCGGCAGTTCCGCGCGGTCGTCGCGTCGGCGCTCGGCCGTTCGCCGCAGGGCGCGCCGAGCGTGGTGCCGTCGAAGCTGCCGGGCGGCTCGGCCGCGCCGGTGTCCGCCGCGCGGTCGTCGGCGCCGATGCCGCTGCAGCCGCTCGCCGCGCCGCCGCCGCCGACGAGCCCTGCGCTCGCGCGGCTGGCCGGCGACTCCACCGCCATGCAGCAGGTGCGCGCCCTGGTGGAGAAGGTGGCGCGCAGCATGGCGCCGGTGCTGATCCACGGCGAGTCGGGCACCGGCAAGGAACTGGTGGCGCGCGCGATCCACGAGGTGAGCTCGCGCGCGGCCATGCCGTTCGTGCCGGTCAACTGCGGCGCCATCCCGGAGCAGCTGCTCGAGGCCGAGTTCTTCGGCTACCGCAAGGGCGCCTTCACCGGCGCGGCCGAGGACCGCGCGGGCTTCTTCCAGGCGGCGCACGGCGGCACGCTGTTCCTCGACGAGATCGGCGACCTGCCGCTGTCGATGCAGAGCAAGCTGCTGCGCGTGATCCAGGAGCGTTCGGTGCGCCCGGTCGGTGCCGTGGCCGAGGCGCCGGTGAACGTCCGCATCGTCAGCGCGACGCACAAGGACCTCGCGGCCGAGGTGCAGGCGGGGCGCTTCCGGCAGGACCTGTATTACCGCCTCAACGTCATCCAGATCCGCGTGCCGCCGCTGCGCGAGCGCGTCGTGGACCTGATGGCGATCAGCGAGCGCGTGCTCGAGCGCATCGCGCGCGACGCCGGCGTGACGCCGCCGCCGCGGCTCACGTCCGACGCGCTGCAGCACCTCGCGCGCTATCCGTTCCCGGGCAACGTGCGCGAGCTCGAGAACCTGCTGCACCGCGCCGTGGCGCTGTCGGGCGGCGACCGCATCGGGCGCGACGAGCTCGGCCTGCCCGACGAGATGTTCGTCGACACCGAGTCGCCCGAACTGCCGCCCCCGCCGACCGCCGCCGCGCCGGCGGAGCCCGACGTGCCGCTGCCGCGCGACCTGGCGCAGTACCTCGACCAGGTCGAGCGCGACATCCTCGTGCGCGCGCTCGAACGTCATCGCTTCAACCGCACGGCCGCCGGCGCGAGCCTCGGGCTGTCGCTGCGCCAGATGCGCTATCGCATGGCGCGCCTGGGCATCAACGTCGCCGAGCACAACGGGCTCGACCGCGGCGACGACGCGTGAGGTTGGGCCGCGACGGCTGGCTCGACGGCGTGCGCCGCGTGCCGTCGCCCAACGTGGGGCCGCGGCCCGCCGGCACCGCCGTCACGCTCGCGGTCGTGCACTCGATCAGCCTGCCGCCCGGCGAGTACGGCGGCGACGCGGTCGAGCGCCTGTTCACCAACCGGCTCGACTGGGACGCGCACCCGTACTACGCGACGATCCGCGGCGCGCAGGTGTCGGCGCACTTCTTCGTGCGGCGCAGCGGCGAGGTGCTGCAGTTCGCGTCGTGCGACATGCGCGCGTGGCATGCCGGCGCGTCGTCGTGGCGCGGGCGCGCGAACTGCAACGACTACTCGGTGGGCATCGAGCTCGAAGGGCTCGAGGGCGAGCGCTTCGAGCGCGTGCAGTACCAGCGTCTGGCGGCGCTGCTGCGCGCGGTGGCGCGCCGTCATCCGATCGACGGCGTGGCCGGCCACGAGCATGTCGCGCCGGGACGCAAGCGCGATCCGGGGCCCGGCTTCGACTGGCGGCGGCTGTACACCTTGTTGCAATGGCCCGCTCGGTACTTTCCCGACGCGGTGCTGCTGCACGACTGAGCAACGCGCCGCGCAACGCGAGCAACGGCGCGGGCTGCGGACGATCGGGGCCGGCCGCGTCGGGCGCTTCCACACTAGCGGTAGAGGCTTGAACCCCCCTGGGGCGCTAGATATAGTGTCCCTCCGTGGTACCCTCCGCTTCCCGCAAACCGCCGCTGCGCGCCCGCGCAGCGCCTTGCGGCCGCCACAGGCAGCGCGTGGCGTGAGCGGCCGGGCCGCGATCGAAACCCACCCATACCGACGATCCGAACAGAGGGGATGACATGCAAGCTGTTTCCGTTTCGACTGCCGAGACGGCGCCGGTGGTGCGCGGCACCGCCGGCGCCGAAGTTGCTGCATCGGCATACCAGTCCTACCAGATCATCCGCCGCAACGGCGCGGTGGTCGGATTCGAGCCGCACAAGATCGCCGTGGCGCTGATGAAGGCGTTCCTCGCGGTGCACGGCACGCAGGGCGCGGCCTCGGCGAGCGTGCGCGAGACGGTCGACGCGCTGACGGAAGGCGTGGTGCGCGCGCTGCTGCGCTCGCGTCCGGGCGGCGGCACCTTCCACATCGAGGACGTGCAGGACCAGGTCGAGCTGGGCCTCATGCGCAGCGGCCACCACGAGGTGGCGCGCGCCTACGTGCTGTACCGCGAGCGCCGCGCGCAGGAGCGCGCGAAGCAGGCGAAGGCGCAGGCGCCGGCCGAGCCGGTGCTGCACGTGACCGACGGCGGCCAGCGCGTGCCGCTCGACATGGGCAAGCTGCAGGCGCTGATCGAGTCGGCCTGCGCGGGCCTGGGCGCCGACGTGAAGGCCGAGCCCATCCTCGCCGAGACGCGCCGCAACCTGTACGACGGCGTGCCGATCGACGAGGTCTTCAAGGCGGCGATCCTGGCGGCCCGCACCCTGATCGAGAAGGAGCCGGGCTACACGCGTGCCACCGCGCGGCTGCTGCTGCACACGATCCGCAAGGAGATCCTCGGCGAGGAGGTCACGCAGGCCGGCATGTCGACGCGCTACGCGGAGTACTTCCCCGGCTTCGTGAAGCGCGGGGTCGAGGCCGAGCTGCTCGACGACAAGCTGCTGCAGTTCGACCTGGAGCGCCTCGGCGCGGCGCTCAAGCCCGAGCGCGACCTGCAGTTCGACTACCTCGGCCTGCAGACCCTGTACGACCGCTACTTCCTGCACGTCGACGAGCGCCGCATCGAGCTGCCGCAGGCCTTCTTCATGCGCGTGGCGATGGGCCTGGCGCTCAACGAGATCGACCGCGAGGCGCGCGCCATCGAGTTCTACGACGTGCTGTCGAGCTTCGACTTCATGTCCAGCACGCCGACCCTGTTCAACAGCGGCACGCGGCGCAGCCAGCTCTCGAGCTGCTACCTCACGACCGTGGCCGACGACCTCGACGGCATCTACGAGGCGCTGAAGGAGAACGCGCTGCTGTCGAAGTTCGCCGGCGGCCTGGGCAACGACTGGACGCGCGTGCGCGCCCTGGGCAGCTACATCAAGGGCACCAACGGCAAGAGCCAGGGCGTGGTGCCGTTCCTGAAGGTGGTCAACGACACCGCGGTCGCCGTCAACCAGGGCGGCAAGCGCAAGGGCGCGGTCTGCGCGTACCTGGAGAGCTGGCACCTCGACATCGAGGAGTTCCTCGAGCTGCGCAAGAACACCGGCGACGACCGGCGGCGCACGCACGACATGAACACGGCCAACTGGATCCCCGACCTGTTCATGAAGCGCGTCATGGAAGGCGGGCACTGGACCTTGTTCTCGCCGTCGACCTGCCCCGACCTGCACGACCGCTTCGGCACCGCCTTCGAGGAGGCCTACACGGCCTACGAGGCCAAGGTCGACCGCGGCGAGATCAAGCTGTACAAGCGCATGCCCGCCCGCGACCTGTGGCGCAGGATGCTCACGATGCTGTTCGAGACCGGGCATCCGTGGATCACCTTCAAGGACGCCTGCAACGTGCGCTCGCCGCAGCAGCACGTGGGTGTCGTGCACTCGTCGAACCTGTGCACCGAGATCACCTTGAACACCAGCGACAGCGAGATCGCGGTGTGCAACCTCGGCTCGGTCAACCTGGCGCAGCACCTGAAGGACGGTCCCGACGGCAAGGAGATCGACCACGCCAAGCTGAAGAAGACGGTCGCCACCGCGATGCGGATGCTCGACAACGTGATCGACATCAACTACTACGCGGTGAAGAAGGCGCGCGACAGCAACCTGCGCCACCGCCCGGTGGGTCTGGGCATCATGGGCTTCCAGGACTGCCTGTACCAGCTGCGCCTGCCGTACGCCTCGCAGGCGGCGGTCGAGTTCGCCGACCGCTCGATGGAGGCCGTGTGCTACCACGCCTACTGGGCCAGCACCGAGTTGGCGGCCGAGCGCGGTCGCTACTCCAGCTACCGCGGCTCGCTGTGGGACCGCGGCATCCTGCCGCTGGACACCTTGAAGCTGCTGGCCGGGCAGCGCGGCGAGGCCTACGTCGAGGTCGACACCTCGTCCACGCTCGACTGGGAGGCGCTGCGCGCGCGCATCGCCGAGCACGGCATGCGCAACAGCAACTGCGTGGCGATCGCCCCCACCGCGACGATCTCCAACATCATCGGCGTCGACGCGTCGATCGAGCCGAGCTTCGGCAACCTGTCGGTCAAGTCGAACCTGTCCGGCGAGTTCACGGTCGTCAACGAGTACCTGGTGCGCGACCTGAAGTCGCTCGGGCTGTGGGACGACGTGATGGTCATGGACCTGAAGCACTACCACGGCTCGCTGCGCCGCATCGACCGCGTGCCCGAGCAGCTGAAGCGGCTGTACGCCACCGCGTTCGAGATCGAGCCGATGTGGCTCGTCGAGGCCGCAGCGCGCCGCCAGAAGTGGATCGACCAGGCGCAGAGCCTGAACATCTACATGGCCGGCGCCTCGGGCAAGAAGCTCGACGAGACGTACAAGCTCGCGTGGCTGCGCGGCCTGAAGACCACGTACTACCTGCGCACGATGGGCGCCACGCACGTCGAGCAGAGCACCGGCAAGGCGGGCTCGCTCAACGCGGTGCCGATGGCCGGCGGCGACGGCGCGTCGTCGTTCTACACGGCGTCGTCATCGGTCGCGCCGGCGGCCGCAGCGACGAGCGACGCGCCCGCGAGCGACGTGAAGTTCTGCGCCATCGACGACCCGACATGCGAGGCCTGCCAGTGACGTCGGCGTGATCGGCGATGCGGTCGTGCGTCGCGTTCGACGATGCATGACCGCAACAACGATCGGGCTGCGATGTCAAGAAGTGCTTGGTGTTCGAACACAACACTCCCATAATCCGCATCCACAGGAAACGCACACATGCTTGTCTGGGACGAAGACGTTCGCATCCGCTCGACGAACACCGACAGCAGCACCGCGCATCACCCTCATCGAGACGCGCGGGCCGTGATCCCGTCACCGCTCACGACGCCGGCGCTGCAGCCGGTCGAACCCACGCTGCCCCCTGCCGCCGCCGCTGCGCGCGCCCCGAGTTCGCGGCGCGTGAACGTGGCCGACAAGCGCATCATCAACGGCCAGACCGACGTCAACCAGCTGGTCCCCTTCAAGTACAAGTGGGCCTGGGACAAGTACCTCGCCACCTGCGCCAACCACTGGATGCCGCAGGAGATCAATATGTCGCGCGACATCGCGACGTGGAAGGATCCCAACGGCCTCACCGAGGACGAGCGCCGCATCGTCAAGCGCAACCTCGGCTTCTTCGTCACCGCCGACTCGCTGGCCGCCAACAACATCGTGCTCGGCACGTACCGCCACATCACGGCGCCCGAGTGCCGCCAGTTCCTGCTGCGCCAGGCCTTCGAAGAGGCGATCCACACGCACGCGTACCAGTACATCGTCGAGTCGCTGGGCCTCGACGAAGGCGAGATCTTCAACGCCTACCACGAGGTCGCGTCGATCCGCGACAAGGACGAGTTCCTGATCCCGTTCATCGACGCGATCATGGATCCGGACTTCGTCACCGGCACGCCCGAGGCCGACCAGAAGCTGCTGAAGAGCCTGATCGTCTTCGCCTGCCTGATGGAAGGCCTGTTCTTCTACGTCGGCTTCACGCAGATCCTGGCGCTGGGCCGGCAGAACAAGATGACCGGTGCCGCCGAGCAGTACCAGTACATCCTGCGCGACGAGTCGATGCACTGCAACTTCGGCATCGACCTCATCAACGCGATCAAGCTCGAGAACCCGCACCTCTGGACGCCGGAGTTCCGCGCCGAGGTGAAGGCGCTGTTCCTCAAGGCCGTCGATCTCGAGTACCGCTACGCGGAAGACACCATGCCGCGCGGCGTGCTGGGGCTCAACGCCTCGATGTTCAAGGGCTACCTGCGCTACATCGCCAACCGGCGGGCCACGCAGATCGGCCTGGAGCCGCTCTTCCCGAACGAGGAGAACCCGTTCCCGTGGATGAGCGAGATGATCGACCTGAAGAAGGAGCGCAATTTCTTTGAGACGCGCGTCATCGAGTACCAGACCGGTGGCGCGCTCAGCTGGGACTGAGCCGGCGGCCTCGCGGCCATCGGCGGGTTCCGGCGCAAGACAGATCAAGATCCGCGGCACGTGATGCCCCGACGCAGAAGCGGGGTGCCGTGCCGCCACAGAGTTCACCGTACCGGAGTGCATCTCCGAGTCGCCACCGGGCGGTGAATCGCTGCATCGATGCAGTCGATGCAGTGTTTTTCGCAACTTGATCAAGGAGAACTGTGATGGCAACTGCGAAGAAAGCCCCGGCGAAGAAGGCCGCGAAGAAGGCCCCGGCCAAGAAGGCCGCCAAGAAGGCGCCGGCCAAGAAGGCCGCCGCGAAGAAGGCTCCGGCCAAGAAGGCCGTCGCCAAGAAGGCCCCGGCGAAGAAGGCCGCCGCGAAGAAGCGCGCGCCTGCGAAGAAGGCCGCCGCGAAGAAGGCGCCTGCGAAGAAGGCCGCCAAGAAGAAGGCGCCTGCGAAGAAGGCTGCCAAGAAGAAGGCGCCTGCGAAAAAGGCTGCGAAGAAGAAGGCCCCTGCGAAGAAGGCTGCTGCGAAGAAGGCCGTCGCTGCCCCGTCGGCTCCTGCCGCGCCGGCTGCGAAGACCGCTCTGAGCCCGCA
>CAZFET010000053.1:0-14912 GCA_964517545.1 uncultured Burkholderiaceae bacterium | reverse complement strand
GGGGTCGCGCTGCACTCGCTGCGCGCGTGCACGCCCGAGGCGATCGCGCGCGTGGTCGAGCGCTGCGGCGACGTGCCGGTCCACGTGCACGCCGCCGAGCAGACCGCCGAAGTCGACGACTGCCTCGCGGCCACCGGCCAGCGCCCGGTGCAGTGGCTCGCACGGCGCGGCGGGCTCGACGCGCGCTGGCAGCTCGTGCACGCCACGCACGTCACGCGCGCCGAGATCGACGCCGTAGCGCGCGCCGGCGCCGGCATCGTGCTGTGCCCGAGCACCGAGGCCAACCTCGGCGACGGCCTGACCGACCTGCCCGCGTGGCTCGATGCCGGCGTGCCGGTGGCCATCGGCAGCGACAGCCACGTCACGCGCGGCTGGCGCGAGGAGCTGCGCCTGGCCGACTACGGCCAGCGCCTCGTGCAGCGGCGGCGCAACGTGTGCGCGGCGCCGTCGGCCGGCGAGCCGTCGACCGCGGCGCGGCTGTGGCGCAGCGCGCTCGCCGGCGGCGGCCGCGCGGCCGGCTTCGCACGCTGGGGCCTGCAGGCCGGCGCGCGCGCCGATCTGCTGGTGGTCGACACGCACGACGCGAGCCTGCTGGGCGTGCCCGCGGCACGGCTGCTCGACGCGCTGGTGTTCTCCAGCCCCGGCCGCCCGTGGCGCGACGTGATGATCGCGGGCCGCTGGGTGGTGCAGTCGCACCGCCACGCGGGCAGCGATTCGATCGCGCGCGCCTTCGCGCAGCGCGTGGAGGCGCTGTGGACGGCGTAGCGTCCGACGCGCACCGGCCGGCCGACGGCTTCGCGCTGTGCGACACCGCGATCGGCCGCTGCGGCATCGCCTGGAGCGCGCGCGGCCTCGTGACCCTGCACCTGCCCGAGGCCGACGACGACACGATGCGCGAGCGCCTCGCGCGGCGTCACGCGCCGGCGCGCGAACGCACGCCGCCGCCGCCGATGCAGCGCGCGATCGACGGCATCGTGCGGCTGCTCGCCGGCGGCGCGGACGACCTGCGCGACGTGCCGATCGACGACGCGACGATCCCGCCGTTCGACCGCCGCGTGTACGACCTCGCGCGCGGCATCGGCCCCGGCCAGACCTCGACCTACGGCGAAGTCGCCGCGCGGCTCGGCGACGCGGGCCTCGCGCGCGCGGTCGGGCAGGCGCTCGGGCGCAACCCGTTCGCCGTGGTCGTGCCCTGCCACCGCGTGACGGCCGCCGGCGGCGCGCTCGGCGGTTTCTCGGCACCGGGCGGCGCCGACACGAAGCGGCGCCTGCTGCACATCGAGTCGGTGCATCGCAGGGGCGCGCTGCTGTAAGCGCCAATCTCGCACGGTCACGGAGCACGGAGTCCTCATGCCCATCGAACTGCCACGCGACGCGCGCCAGCAGGCCATCGCGTCCATCGAGCGCTACTTCAGCGAGCACCTGCAGCAGAAGATCGGCAACGTCGCCGCCGGCGGTCTGCTCGGCTTCTTCCTCGAGGAGATCGGCCCGGTCGTCTACAACCGCGCCGTGGCCGACGTGCAGGAGCGGCTGCAGCAGCGCGTGGCCGAACTCGACATCGAGATCCACGAGGACGAGTTCCAGTACTGGCGCAAGTACGAACGGCGGGGCCGATGAGCCGGCTCCCGCTGCCGCCGGAACGACCGCAGCTCGGGCCGATGAAGCCGGTCGCCTCGGCGCGTACCACGCAGTCGGTGCTGCCGACCGGCCAGCTGCAGCTGACCATCGAGCACGACACGGTCCGCGGCGTGACCCCGGCGATGCTGCACTGGTGGTTCGAGCACATCGACGGCACCTTGCGCGTGGGCGACGCGGTCTACCCGCGCTACCTGCTGTGGCATCCGCGCGACCACATCCACTGGGCGCTGGCAGCACCGGCGCCGGGCGGCGGCGCCGGCCGCGGCGCGCGCTTTCGCATCGTCGAGGCCTTCGCCGCCCGGCCGGAGTGGTACGTCGACTCGACCGAACTCGTCGAGAAGCTCGACGACGAAGGCATCTCGCTGGTGCGGCGCGTCTTCGGCACCGAGGTGTTCCGCCTCGAGCACCGCTTCGGCGAGGCGCCGGGCGGCGCGAGCTACCGCTCGCGCATGCGGGTCGGCGCGGCCTCGGGCGCGTTCGGCTCGTTCTTCAACCGCTGGATCCGGCCGCGCGTGTTCTCCGATGCGATGGGCACCGCCTGGCTGACGCACAACGTCGAGGAGGTGAGCATGTTCGAGAACTTCCTGCCCGCGCTGCACGCGGCGCGGCCGGCGCAGGCATGATCGGCCCATGTGCTCCCACGACTCGTCGGCCCTGAGCGGCGCCGCACCCGGCGCCACCGTCTTCGAAACCGGGCGCCTGCGCGGCCGCCGCTGGGTGGCGCACGACCTCGCCGCGCTGCTCGCGGTGTACGGCGACGCCGACGCGATGCGCTGGGTGGGCGACGGCCGTCCGCTGTCGGCCGACGACGCCGCTCGCTGGATCGAGGTGACCGAGCGCAATTACGCGCAGCGCGGCTACGGCATGTTCGCGCTCGAAGACCGCGCCAGCGGCGACGTGGTCGGCTTCGCCGGCATCGTGCATCCGGGCGGGCAGCCCGAGGCCGAGGTCAAGTACGCGCTGGCGCGTGCGCACTGGGGCCGCGGACTCGCGACCGAGGCGGTGCGCGCGCTGCTGCACTGCGCGTGGCGCGACTTCGCGCTCCGCTCGGTGATCGCCACCGTCTCGCCGCAGAACCTCGTGTCGCAGCGCGTGCTGCTCGCCTCGGGCATGCGGCTGCTCCACGAGCGGACCCACGACGACGGCAGCCGCACCCTGGTGTTCGGGTGCTCGGCGCCGTGAGCCGGCGGCACGATGCCGGCCCGGCGTCACGACCCGCAGGATCATGACACCCGCGCTGCTCGACAACATCGCCTGGCACACCCTGGCCGGGCCGCATCGCCACTGGTCGGTGGGCGACGATCGCATCCGGCGCTACGCGCCGGGCTTCTCGCCGATCATCGGCTTCGCCGATCCCGCGCGGCCGGACTTCGACGCGCTCGCGCCGCACTGTGCGCCGGGCGAGCACTTCTACTGCGACGGCTGGAGCGGCCCCGCGCCGCCGGGCTGGCAGGTCGAGGCCGAGACCACGATGTCGCGCATGGTGTGGCACGGCGGCACACCCGACGTCGACGCGACCCTCGACGTCGCGCCGCTCGGCGCGCCCCACGCGGCGCAGGCCGTCGCGCTCGCCGAACTCACGCGGCCCGGGCCTTTCGCGCTGCGCACGCCGGAGCTCGGCGAGTACTTCGGCGTGTTCGACGGCGAGCGACTCGTCGCGATGGCCGGCGAGCGCATGCACGCGGGCACCCTGCGCGAGATCAGCGGCGTGTGCACGCACCCCGACCACCAAGGTCGCGGCCTCGCGCGACGGCTGGTGCTGCTGCTGGTGCGGCGCCAGCTGGCGCGCGGCGAGACGCCGTTCCTGCACGTGATGAACGACAACACGGGCGCCAGGCGCCTGTACGAGCGCCTGGGGTTCCGCACGCGGCAGGACGTCGTGGTGCGCGTGGTGGCGCCGCGCTGAAGGCGGTCTGCGGCCGCGGCGCCGGGTGCCCGTCAGGCACGGGGTGCGCTGCATGCCGGCCCGGCACGGTGTGCGGCATGTCGGCCCGGCACGGGGTGCCGCGTGCTTGCCCGGCACCGGTCGCGCTGCGATCATCCGGCGCGCGACCAGAGTCGCGTGCGTCACGGAGGGAAGGAGCACGGCATGAAAGTCCTCGGCATCCGCCACTGCGTGGTGTCGCCGCACGCCCGCGCGATGAGCGACCTGCTCGGCGCGCTCGGCCTGCCGCAGCGCCACCTGGAGTTCCCCGCGCCCGATGCCGCGCCCGACGGCTTCGCCGGCGCGATCTTCGTGGCCGGCGACAGCTGGGTCGAGTTGTGGCCGCCCGGCCCGCAGATGCCCGAGGGCACGATGCTGCAGGTGGTCGTCGACGACGCCGACGCCTTCGCGGCGCAGGCGCGCGCCAACGGACTCGCGCCCGACGGACCGATGGACATGTTCGGCGAGCGCCTCTACTTCCTCAAGACGCCCGACGGCGGACAGCTGTCGTTCCAGTCGGCCGCACCGGCCGGCGGCTGAGTGGCGCACGCACCCGCCGTGCGCGCGCCGGCAGCGCGACGCGCTCCGCCTGGCCGCCCGCGCACACGGCGTGCTGCTAGGCTCGCGGCATGAACAGACCCTTCGCTTCGACGGCCGCCGCGCTGGCGGCGCTCGCACTGGCCGGCTGCGCGTCGACGGCCGGCGACGGCGCGCCGCAAGGCGCCGACGCGCGCGTGGCGCAGGCGGTCAGCGCGCCGCTGTCGGACCTGAACCTCGTGCGCGCCGAGATTCCGCCGGTGCTGGCGGCGGCGCAGAACGCGCCGTACGCGGTGCCGGCCGACCGCTCCTGCAGCGCGCTGGCCGCCGACGTGCGGGCGCTCGACGCGGTGCTCGGTGCCGACCTCGACACCCCGTCCACCGCCGCCAACCCGAGCCTCATCGAGCGCGGCGGCAGCCTGGTCGGCGACGCGGCGGTCGGCGCGGTGCGCAGCACGGCCGAGGGCGTGGTGCCGTTGCGGGGCTGGGTGCGCAAGCTCAGCGGCGCCGAGCGCTACGCGCGCGAGGTGTCGGCGGCCATCGCGGCCGGCACCATCCGGCGCGCCTTCCTCAAGGGCCTGGGCCAGGCCGCGGGCTGCGAGGCGCCGGCCTCGCCGCGCGCGGCGGCGTGACGGGCGCGCTGCGCAGCGGAGTCGGCGCCGTGGCCCTGCGCATCGTCCGCCTCGGCGCGCCGCGTGCGAAGGACGAAGGCACGCGCATCGGCACGGTCCGCCGACCGCCGCGCGGTGTGCCGAAGGCGCAGCACGCATCCCAGGACTGGTACGACGTCTGGTATCCGAACCTCGCGCCCGACGCCGAGACGGTGAAGCTCGCGCAGGCGGCGCAGTCGCCCGCGCTGTCGCCGGCCGAGTCCGACGCCCGCTGGGCCGCGTTCGTGCGCCGCTACCGCGCCGAGATGGCGCGACCGGACAACGCCCGCAGCCTCGACCTGCTGGCCGCGCTGTCGCGGCACGCGAACTTCTCGGTGGGCTGCTACTGCGAGGACGAGTCGCGCTGCCATCGCTCGGTGCTGCGCGAGTTGCTGCGCGAGCGCGGCGCGCTGATCCGCGAAGCGCCGTGAGCCCGATCGACGCGCCGGTGCGGCGCCAGCTCGACGCCTACAACGCGCACGACCTGGCGCGCTTCGTCGCCGAGTTCGCCGACGACGTCGAGGTGTACCGCCCGCCGGCGCCGCAGCCGGTGCTGCGCGGCAAGGCGGCCTTCGCCGAGCACTACACGAAGAACCGCTTCACCCTGCCGGCGCTGCACGCGGAGGTCGTCGGCCGCATGGTCAGCGGCCGCTACGTGGTCGACCACGAGCACGTCACCGGCCTGCAGGACGGCGTGCTCGACACGATCGTGGTGTACGAGGTGGTCGACGGACGGATCCGGCGCGTCTGGTTGTATTGACGCGCGACGCCGCGCCGGCCTCAGGCCGGCTCGTCGTCCAGGCCCATCAGCCGCGACGCGCGGATGCGCGTGGCCGACAGCGCGCCGGCCTGCTCGAGGATCGGGTAGGCAATCGAGCAGATGTGCGAATTGATGCGCTTCAGGTCGCTGATCAGGTCGAGGTGCAGGCTGCTGGTCTCGATGCTGGGCGCGGTGTTGTCCTGCAGCCGCGCGATGTGCGACGCGGCGTACTCGTGCTCGAGCTCGCGGAAGCGCGCCTTCTCCTCGAGCAGCTTCTGCGCGTCGCGCACGTGGCCGTCGAGGAACACGCTCATGCCCAGGCGCAGGTTGGCCATCAGCCGCTCGTGCAGGTGGCAGATCTCGGCCATGCCGGCCTCGGAGAAGCGGCGGCCCTTGCGGATCTTCTTGTCCTCGATGTCCTGCAGCACGCGCTCGATGATGTCGCCGATCTGCTCCATGTTGATGGTGAACGACACCACGTCGGTCCAGCGCCGGCTCTCGCGTTCCGACAGCGCCTCGCGCGAGATCTGCGTCAGGTAGAACTTGATCGACGAGTACAGCCGGTCGACGTCGTCGTCGAGTCGGCGCAGCTGCTCGGCCAGCTGCAGGTCGTCGTGGCGGATCACCGGCAGCATGCCGCGCAGCATGGTCTCGACGATGTCGGCCTGGTGCAGCGCCTCGCGCGCCGCGCAGCTGATGGCCAGCGACGGCGTGGCCAGCGCCACCGGGTCGAGGTGCTGCGGCCGCGTGGTGCCCGGCGGCGGCGGCGGCTCGGCCAGCCAGCGCTCGAGCAGCCGCGCCAGCGGCGCGGTGAAGCCGATGAAGGTGACGGCCAGCAGGATGTTGAACACGAGGTGGAACACGACCACCTGCTGCGGCACCGACGAGAAGTACTCCTGCAGCAGCACGTGGATCTGCGGCAGCAGCGGGATCGTCAGCGCGCAGCCCGCGGACTTGAAGATCAGGTTGCCCAGCGGCAGCCGGCGCGTCGCGGTCGACGCGTTGGCGGTGGTGATCACGGCGAGGAGGCCGCTGCCGATGTTGGCGCCGAGCACCAGCCCGAGCGCGACGCCCGGCGGCACCATGCCGCTGCCGGCCAGCGTGGCGGTGAGCAGCACGATCGCGAGGCTGGAGTACGACAGCACCGCCAGCACCGCGCCGACGAACATGTCGAGCAGCACCTCGTTGGGCAGCGCCACCAGCAGCCCGCGCACCGCCGGCGACTCGGTGAGCGGGCGCGTCGCCTCGACGATGAGCTGCAGCGCGAGGATGATCAGCCCGAGGCCGATCAGCACGCGGCCGGTGCGGCCGACCGTGGTCTTCTCGCGCGCGACGAACATCACCACGCCGGCGAAGATGAGCAGCGGCGACAGCCACGACAGGTCGAACGACAGCAGCACCGCCATCAGCGCGGTGCCCACGTCGGCGCCCAGCATCACCGCCAGCGCGGCCGACGTGGTGACCAGGCCCTTGCCGAGGAAGGACGCGACGATCAGGCAGGTGGCCGTGCTCGACTGCACCAGGCGCGCCACCCCGGTGCCGGCCAGCAGCGCCTTCAGGCGATGGTCCATGCTCGCCTGCAACATGTGGCGCAGGCGCTCGCCGAGCAGGCGCAGGACGCCGGTGCGCACGAATTGCGTCCCCCATACCAGCAGGGCGATCGCGGCGAGCAGGTTCAGCAGGTGCAACATGGCGGCGGCCCGATTATTCATCGGCCCGCGGCAACAGCCGCGTAAGGGCGCGTACCCGCCGGCCGCCAGACCGGCCGCGACATCGATCACCGCAGGAGGGCCGCCATGTCCGACAGCATCGAACGTTTCGACGCCATCGTCGTCGGCGCGGGCCAGGCCGGCCCCGCGCTGGCGGTACGCTGCGCGCAGCAGGGCCTGAAGACCGCGATCGTCGAGCGCGGCCCGCTCGGCGGCACCTGCGTCAACAACGGCTGCGTGCCGACCAAGACCTGGGTCGCCAGCGCGCGCGCCGCGCAGGTGGCGCGCCGCGCCGCCGAGTGGGGCGTGAGGCTCGACGCTCCGGTGCGCGTGGACATGGCCGCCGTGAAGGCGCGCAAGGACACGATCGTCGAGCAGTCGCGTGCCGGGCTCGAGCGCTGGCTCGGCGGCAGCGCCGGCCTCACCGTGCTGCGCGGGCACGCGCGCTTCGTCGCGCCGCAGCGCCTCGACGTCGACGGCCGCCTGCTCGAGGCGCCGCGCATCTTCCTGAACGTGGGCGGCGCGCCGGCACGGCCGCCGATGCCGGGGCTGGACACGCTGGACGGCCTCGCGCTCGACCACCGCGGCCTCCTCGAGCTCGACACGCTGCCGGAGTATCTGGTCGTGATCGGCGGCAGCTACATAGGCCTGGAGTTCGCCCAGATGTTCCGCCGCTTCGGCGCCAGGGTCACGGTCTGCGAGATGGGCCCGCGCCTCATCGCGCGCGAAGACGACGACGTGTCGCAGGCGGTGCGCGACATCCTCGACCGCGAAGGCGTCGACGTGCGCGTCGATGCGAAGTGCCTGTCGGTCTCGCGCGTGGCGCACCCCGACGGCGACCGCGTGCGCGTGCACACCTCGTGCACGAGCGGCGAGCCCGACGTCGAAGGCTCGCACCTGCTGCTGGCGGTGGGCCGCACGCCCAACACCGCCGGCCTCGGCCTCGACACCGCGGGCATCGCGACCGACGCGCGCGGCTACATCGTCGTGAACGAGCGGCTCGAGACCAGCGCGCCCGGCGTGTGGGCGCTCGGCGACTGCAACGGCCGCGGCGCGTTCACGCACACCGCGTGGAACGACCAGGAGATCGTGGCGGCCAACCTGTTCGACGGCGAGGACCGCACGCTGAGCGAGCGCGTCCCGGTCTACGCGCTGTTCATCGACCCGCCGCTCGGCCGCGCCGGCCTCACCGAGCGCGAGGTGCGCGAGCGCGGCCTCGACGCGCGGGTCGCGCGCCTGCCGATGGCGCGCGTAGGCCGTGCGCGCGAGGCCGGCGAGACGCAGGGCTTCATGAAGGTGCTGGTCGACGCGAACACGCAGCGCATCCTCGGCGCCGCGCTGCTGGGCCTGGGCGCCGACGAGGTCGTGCACTCGCTGGTGCAGGTCATGGCCGCCGGCCTGCCGTACACCGCGATCACGCGCACGATGCCGATCCACCCGACGGTCAGCGAGTTGCTGCCCACCTTGCTGGGCGAGCTCAGGCCGCTGTCGTAGCGCCCGGCAGCAGCGCCTCCAGGGTGGCCAGCGTGTCGGCCTCGTGCAGCGGCTTGTCGCCGCGCAGGCGCAGCATGCGCGGGAAGCGCACCGCGATGCCGCTCTTGTGGCGCGGGCTGCGCGCGATGCCTTCGAAGCCGAGCTCGAACACGAGCGACGGCCTCACGCTGCGCACCGGGCCGAACTTCTCGATCGTCGAGGCACGGATCACCCGGTCGACGCGGCGGAACTCCTCGTCGGTGAGGCCCGAGTAGGCCTTGGCGAACGGCACGAGCTGCAACGCGCCCGGCCGCGGCGGTTCGCGGCGCTCGATCGCGGCCAGCACCTCGGCGGCCTCGGCCGCGTCGCGCGGCGTGCGGCTCCACACCGCGAACGTGTAGTCGGTGTACACGCTCGCGCGGCGCCCGTGGCCGGCCTGCGCGTACACCAGCACGCAGTCGACCGTCATCGGATCGATCTTCCACTTCCACCAGGTGCCGTCGGCCTTGGTGCGCCCGCTGCCGTAGGCGGCGTCGCGGTGCTTGAGCATGAAGCCCTCGACGCCGCGCGCGCGGCTCTCGGCGCGCAGGGCGGCCAGCGTCTGCCAGTCGGCGGCCTCGACCCGCGGCGAGAGCGCCAGCGTCGCAGTGTCGCCCGCTGCGCTGCCCGATCCTTCGACCACGCTCTCGAGCCGCGCGCGGCGCACGTGCTGCGGCTCGTGGCGCAGGTCGATGCCGTCGAGCTCGAGCAGGTCGAACGCGACATAGCGCACCGGCGCGTCGGCCAGCACCTTCTTCGTGAGCGTCTTGCGCCCGATGCGCTGCTGCAGCAGCGCGAACGGCGCGGGGCGGCCGTGCAGCCAGACCACGATCTCGCCGTCGAGCACGGTGCCGTCGGGCAGCGCACGGGCCGCCGCATGCAGCTCGGGGAAGCGCTCGGTCACCAGCTCCTCGCCGCGCGACCAGATCCACGTCCCGCCGGCGCGCCGCACGAGCTGCGCGCGGATGCCGTCGTACTTCCACTCCACCAGCCACTGCGCGGGCGGGCCCAGGCGCGCGTCGAAGTCGTCGAGCGCCGCGTCGACCGCATGCGCGAGGAAGAACGGGTACGGCTGACCGGCCTCGCGCGGCGCGCCGAGCTGCGGCGGCGCCAGCAGCGCCTCGAAGCGCGCCGCGGTCGGCGCGGCCTTCGCGTCGGCGTAGCCCATCATGCGCTGCGCGACGAGCCTGGCATCGAGCCCGGCATGGGCAGCCAGCGCGCGCTGCACCAGCAGCCGGCTCACGCCGACGCGAAAGCCGCCGCCGATGAGCTTGACCAGCAGGAAGCGCCCGGCCGCGTCGAGCTCGTCCCACAGCGCGCGCAGCCGCTGCGACTGCTCGGCCGGCGGCAGTCCGCGCAGCGGCAGCAGCCGCTGCTCGACCCACTCGGCCAGGCCGGCGTCGGACACGCGCGCCGGCGCCGGCAGCACGTGCGCGATGGTCTCGGCGAGGTCGCCCACCGCCTGGTAGCACTCCTCGAACAACCACTCGGCGATGCCCGCGGAGACGCGCGCGGCCGCGCGCAGCACGCCGGTCGGCACCACCTGGCGCGGCTTGCCGCCGGCGAGGAAGTAGGTGGCCCAGGCCGCGTCGGCCGCCGGGGCGCTGGCGTAGTAGCGCTGCAGCGCGGCGAGCTTGTCCGAGGTGGCGGTGCTCGCGTCGAGCTCGGCGAACAGCGTCGCGAAGCGCTTCACTGCAAGGTGGGCCGAGGGTGTCCCGCAGGCGCGGCGGTCGGGCGCCGCGCGCTCAGCCCAGGCTGCCGGGCACCGTCTTGACGAAGCGGCGGAAGCCGTCCTCGTCGGCGGTGTACGCCGCGCTGATCTGCGCCAAGGTGGCGGCGCGTTCGGCGGCGACGAAGCGCTCGAGCTCGCGGTAATGGAACGGCGCGAGGTCGGGCTCGCTCAGCATCACGATCTCGGCCATCAGCGCCCAGTCGATCTCGTGCGACGTGAGCCACAGCGACGCGGCCGGCGGCAGCGCCTTCAGCAGCGCCGCGATCGCGCCGTCGCCGTCGGCGCCGACGATCGACACCAGCGACGGCCAGCGGCGCAGCAGCGGCTGGCCGGGCTTGAGCGGCGACCACGCGACGAACAGGCTGTGCGGCGGATGGCTCTCGACCACGCTGCCGTCGCCGCCCGCGTCGTCGGCGACCTCGGCCACCGGACCGAACACGCGCCGCACCGCGCCCACCCAGGCGGCCGGGTGCCACTCGCCCAGCAGGCGCGAACGCTGGTCGCGGTCGAGACTCATGGGGGCTTATTGTGCCGGCGCGGCCTCCGCCTCCAGCGCGTCGTCGCCGAACTCGGTGCGGAACGATTCCGCGCGCAGGCCCTGCTCGGCGAGCCAGCGCACCATCACCGCCTCGTAGCCGTGGGTGACGATCACGCGCTCGGCGCCGGTGGCGGCGATGGCCTGCTGCAGGCCGGGCCAGTCGGCGTGGTCGGACAGCACGAAGCCGCGGTCGACGCCGCGGCGGCGGCGCGCGCCGCGCAGCTGCATCCAGCCGCTGGCGAAGGCGTCGCTCGGATCGGGCAGGCGGCGCGTCCACGCGCTGCCCGCCACGCCGGGCGGCGCGACGACGAGGGCGCGTCGCAGCTCGGCCTTGTCGGCCACGTCGGTGAGCAGGCGGGTCGGCGGCAAGCCGACACCGGCCGCGCGGTAGGCGGCGTTCAGGCTCTCGACCGCGCCGTGCACGACGATCGGCCCGATCGACGGATCGACTCCCGCGCGCAGGCGCTGCGCCTTGCCTAAGCTGTAGCCCATGAGCAGCGACGCGCGGCCGGCCTCGGCGTTGGCGCGCCACCAGGCGTCGACCTCGGCGAACACCTCGGCATCGGGCCGCCAGCGGTACACCGGCAGCCCGAACGTCGACTCGGTGACGAAGCAGTCGCAGCGCACCGGCTCGAACGGCGCGCAGGTCGGGTCGGGCTGCACCTTGTAGTCGCCCGAGACCACCCACACGCGGCCGGCGTGCTCGAGGCGCACCTGCGCCGAGCCGAGCACGTGGCCCGCCGGGTGCAGGCTCACGCGCACGCCGTTCACGTGCACCGCCTCGCCGTAGGCCATGGCCTGCAGCGAGATCGACTCGCCGAGCCGCGCGCGCAGCACGCGCTCGCCCGCTGCGGCGGCGAGGTAGTGCGAATGGCCGGGGCGCGCGTGGTCGGCGTGCGCGTGCGTGATGACGGCGCGCGCGACCGGGCGCCACGGGTCGATGTGGAAGTCGCCGGCCGGGCAGTACAGGCCGGCGGGGCTCTCGATCACGAGGTCGTCGGCGGCGCGCATGGCGCTGCATCGTAGCGGGCCGCTATGCTCCCGCGCCATGACTTCCGACCCCGCTCCCCTCGATCCCGCCGCGCGCGACCCCTACGCCGACCCGATGACGGCGACGCAGATCCTGTTCAGCTTCCAGGGCCGCGTGCCGCGCAGGACGTGGTGGCTGTGGGGCTTCCTGCTGCTGCTCGTGGTCAACCTGCTCGGCGTGCTCGTGCTGGGCATCGCCGGCGTGCCGGAGGAGGTCGCGAACGGCGTGATGAGCCTGCTGATCCTGTGGCCGGCGCTGGCGGTCTCGGTCAAGCGCTGGCACGACCGCGACAAGTCCGGCTGGTGGGTGCTGATCAACTTCATCCCGTTCGTCGGCGTGGTCTGGGCCCTCGTGGAGAACGGCTTCCTGCGCGGCACGCCGGGCCCCAACCGCTTCGGCGAGGACCTGTCCGGCCGGCTCTGATCGCGCCGGCGCGTCGCCGCCCGCCGCTAGTACCGGCCCGTGATGCCGGCCAGCCGCAGGTACACGTGCGCGACCCAGGCGACGAGGCCGCGCTGCAAGGTGCGCCAGAAGCCGCGCGGGCCGAGGTGCTCGGCGTTCACCTCGCGCGAGACGGCGACGGCGGCCTCGAACTCGTCGGTCAGGCGCGCCGTGAACTCGCGGTCGCGCACGATGACGTTGGCCTCGAGGTTCAGCAGCAGCGACAGCGGGTCGATGTTGGAGCTGCCGACCGTGGCCCAGTCGTCGTCGACGATCGCCACCTTGGCATGCAGGAACGCGGGCGTGTACTCGTAGACGCGCACGCCGTGCGCGAGCAGCTCGTCGTACAGCACCTGCGCCGCGAGGCCGGCGATGCGGTAGTCGAGCTTGCCCTGCAGCAGCAGCCGCACGCGCACGCCGCGCCGGGCGGCGTCGCGCAGCGCGCGGCGGAACACGCTGCCCGGATAGAAGTACGGCGAGACCAGGTCGACGCGCCGGCGCGCGCCGCGGATGGCCTCGATGTAGGCGCGCTCGATCGCGCGGCGCTGCCGCAGGTTGTCGCGCACGACGAAGGCGCAGCGCACCGGGCTCTGGTCGTGCAGCGCGGCTTCCAGCTCGGGGCGCGGCGGCAGGATGCGCAGGCGCGCCAGCATGCGCCGCGCGCGCGCCACCGGCTCCGGGCTGCGTGCGATCGCGAGCACTTCCTCGCGGAAGTCGCGCCCGAACCAGGCGCGCAGCCACAGCGCGCGCGCGGTCTGCTCGATGGCCGCCACCACGGGCCCGCGCACGCGCACCGCGAAGTCCAGCCGCGGCAGGTCGCTCCAGCCGTGGTTCAGGTCGTTGCGGTCGTCGATGAGGTTGATGCCGCCGACGAAGCCGGTGTCGCCGTCGACGGCGCACAGCTTGTGGTGCAGGCGGCGCAATTGCCCGGGCTGCAGCCAGCGCCACCAGCGGTCGATCGGGCGGAACACCGCGAGCGCGACGCCGCTGCCGTCGAACAGGCGCTGCAAGGCGGCCAGGGTGCGGTTGGAGCCGAAGCCGTCGACCACCACGCGCACGCGCACGCCGCGCCGCGCCGCGGCGATCATCGACGCGGCCAGCGACTGCGCCGCCGGGTCGTCGTGGAAGATGTAGGTCGCGACCCACACCTCGTGGCGCGCGCGCGCGATGGCGGCCTGCATGGCCGGGAACAGCGCGTCGCCGCCGCGCAGCAGCTCGACCTCGTTGCCGCCGAGGAACAGCGCGCGCGGCACGCGGAACTGCGCCCGCGCGGGGCGCGTCGCGTTGTCGATCGGCGGGGCCGGGTCCACGCGGCTACTCGCGCTCGAACTCGGCCACCAGCGGCAGGTGGTCCGACATGCGGGCCCAGGCCGGCCCGCGCGGCACGAAGATCTGCAGGCAGCGCAGGCCGCGCGTGTAGATGCGGTCCAGCGAGAACAGCGGCACGCGCGACGGGAAGGTCAGGCGCGCGGCGGCGCGCTGGCCCGGGCCGTGCGCGCGCTCCAGGCCGATCCCGCGCATCGGCTCGTCGAGCCGCTCGCCCCAGTCGTTGAAGTCGCCGGCCACCACGAGCGCCTCGTCGGGCGGCACGTGCTCGGCCACGAACTCGGCGAGGCGCTGCACCTGTCGCACCCGGCTCGCGTGCATGAGTCCGAGATGCGCCACCACCGCGTGCACGGTGGTGCCGGCCCACTGCACCGCCACGTGCAGCAGCCCGCGCTGCTCGAAGCGGTGGTCCGACACGTCGTGATGGCCGACGTCGCCGAGCGGCCAGCGCGACAGCAGCGCGTTGCCGTGCTCGCCGTGCCGCGTGACCGCGTTGGTGCGGTAGGCGACCACGTAGCCCTCGGGCGCGAGGAAGTCGGCCTGGCACTGCTCGGGCCAGCCGAACCAGGTGTGATCGAAGCGCCGCGCGTCGCGCGCGTGGAAGTGGCGCACCTCCTGCAGGAACACGAGGTCGGCGTCGAGCGACTCCACGCCGAGCTGCAGGTTGTGGATCTCCAGCCGCTTGCGCGGGCCGACGCCGCGCACGCCCTTGTGGATGTTGTAGGTCGCCACGCGCAGGATGTGCCCGGCGTGCAGGGTCGCGGAGAACGGCCGCATCGGCTGCGCTCCTCAGCGCGCGCCGGGCGCGAAGCGCGGCAGCTGCAGCAGCGCCTCGGCGTTGCTCGGCGAGAAGCAGCGGTCGGCCGCCTCGCGCCACGGCAGCCAGTCGAAGCGCAGGTGCTCGCGCGGGTTCAGGGTCACCGGCGTGCCCGGCGGCACCGTGAGGCCGAACACGCGCTCGGTGTTGTGCGTCACCCCCGGCGCGTAGCGGTGGCGCCAGACCGGGTAGATCTCGTAGACGTTCTCGAGCCCCCAGTCGCGCAGCGCGGCGCGCGGCACGGCCGCGCTGCCGATGACGATGCCGTTCTCCTCGGCCACCTCGCGCACGCAGGTCT
>CAZFET010000052.1:11515-15130 GCA_964517545.1 uncultured Burkholderiaceae bacterium | reverse complement strand
CGCGTGGGCCGCCGGAGGACCACGCGGCCGGCGACCCGCCGGCCGGAGGAGCCGCATCGTCGTCGGTGCCGCGCACGCGCAGCTCGAGCACTCGCGCGCGACGCGGGCCCTGATGCACGCGGCCGGCGCCCTGCCCGGCGTCGACGTGCGCGACCTGTACGCGCTGTACCCCGACTACTTCATCGACGCCGCGGCCGAGCTCGCGGCGCTCGCCGACGCGCAGCTCGTCGTGTGGCTGCACCCGATCCACTGGTACGGTATGACCCCGCTGCTCAAGCTGTGGGTCGACGAGGTGTTCTCGTTCGGCTGGGCCTACGGCCCGGGCGGCCACGCGCTGCGCGGCAAGGACCTGTGGCTCGCGGTGAGCACCGGCGGGCCCGAGCACTCGTACCGCACCGACTCGTACAACCGCTACTTCTTCGACGCCTTCTTGCCGCCGTACGACCAGACCGCCACGCTGGCCGGCATGCGCTTCGTGCCGCCGCTGGTGCTGCACGGCGCGCACCGCGCGAGCGACGGGCAGATCGCCGCGCACGCGGCCACCTTCGCCGCGCGGCTGGCGAGCTACCCCGACTGGCCCGAGCTCGCGGAGCTGGCCGCGTGCGAGCAGCCCGAGGTGCCGGCCGGTGCGCGGCCACCCTCCGAGGACGCGTAGCGCGATGGAGCACACGCCGAGCTGGCTCACCGGCAGCCTCATCTACCTCAGCGCGGCGGTGCTCGCGGTACCGCTGGCGCGGCTGCTCGGCCTCGGCTCGATCATCGGCTACCTCGGCGCGGGCATCGCGATCGGCCCGTGGGGACTGAAGCTCGTGCAGGAGCCCGAGCAGGTGCTGCACGTGGCCGAGTTCGGCGTGGTGCTGATGCTGTTCCTCGTCGGCCTCGAGCTCGAGCCGCGGCGGCTGTGGGCGATGCGCCGCCCCATCTTCGGCTGGGGCAGCGTGCAGCTGCTCGGCTCGGCCCTCGTGATCGCCCCGGCGGCGATGGCCTTCGGCGTGCCGTGGCAGGTGGCGCTGGTGGCCGCGCTCGGGCTGGCGATGTCGTCCACCGCGATCGGGCTCACGGTGATGTCCGAGCGCAACCTGATGAACACCACGGCCGGCCAGAGCGTGCTGTCGGTGATGCTGCTGCAGGACATCGCCGCCATCCCGATCCTCGCGCTGGTGCCGCTGCTGGCCGCCGGCGCGGCGCACGCGGGCGGCGGCGACGGCTGGCTCGGCGCGGCCAAGGCGGTGGGCGTGGTGCTCGCCATCGTGTTCGGCGGCCGGCTGCTGCTGCGCCCGGCGCTGCGCTGGATCGCGCGCAGCGACACGCCCGAGATCTTCACCGCCGCGTCGCTGTTCCTCGTGGTCGCGGTGGCGTCGCTGATGCAGGCGGTGGGCATGTCGATGGCGCTGGGCGCCTTTCTCGCCGGCGTGCTGCTGGCCGAGAGCGAGTACCGCCGCGAGCTCGAGACCGATCTCGAGCCGTTCAAGGGGCTGATGCTCGGGCTGTTCTTCATCGCGGTGGGCATGAGCGTCGACTTCGCGGTCGTGCTCGCGCAGCCGGGGCTCGTGCTGGCCATCGTGGCCGGCTTCCTGGTGGCGAAGGCGGCCGCGCTGGCGGCGATGGCCCGGCTCATGCCCGTGCCGCTGGCCGAGCGGCCGGTGTTCCTGATCCTGCTCGCGCAAGGCGGCGAGTTCGGCTTCGTCGTGTTCCAGGCCGCCGCCGGCGCCGGCGTGATCGACGCGCGCGTGTCGTCGATGCTCGTGGCCGCGGTGGCGATGTCGATGCTGCTGACGCCGCTGCTGCTCGTGCTGGCCGACCGCTGGTGGATCCCGCGGCTCGCCCGGGGCGCGCGACCCGCGATGAAGGAACTCGACGAGCCGCAGTCGGCGCCGGTGATCGTGGCCGGCTTCGGCCGCTACGGCCAGATCGTCGCGCGCATGCTGTTCGCCAACGGCCTGTCGGCGACCATCCTCGACCACGACGCCGAGCAGATCGAGGCGGTGCGTCGCTTCGGCCTGGTGGCGCACTACGGCGACGCGACGCGGCTCGACCTGCTGCGCACGGCCGGCGCCGAGCGGGCGCGCGTGATCGTGGTGGCGATCGACGACATCGAACAGAGCCTCGAGCTGGTGGACCTCGTGCGCGAGCATTTCCCTCGGCTGGCGATCGTGGCGCGCGCGCGCAACGTGCAGCACTGGTACGCCTTGCGCGAGCGCGGCGTCGAGCTGATCGAGCGCGAGACCTTCGACGCGGCGCTGCTGAGCGCACGCAGCGTGCTCGAGCTGATGGGCTGGGAACGCCACCACGCCCGCACGCTGGCCATGCGATTCCGCCAGCACAACCTCGAACTGCTCGAGCAGATGGCGCCGCACTTCAAGGACCAGGCCAAGCTGATCGCGCTGGCCAAGGCCGGCCGGCAGCAGCTCGAGGAGCTGTGGGCGCAGGAGCGCGCCGCCGCGAAGTCGGGCACGCCGCGCGCCGCATGGCACGCGCCGGCCGCGGGCGAGCCTGCGGCCGACGACGAATCGAAGCGGTGAAAGTGAAGCCGTGAGAGCGTCGTCGCGGCGCGCGGGCTCCGCCGTCGCGCTCAGCCGGCGCGGCCTGCCCGGGCACCGCGTGCCGCGCCGCGCGCGGGCGGCGTCGCGCTGAACATCACGCGCGCGAGCTGCGGCCGGTTGGCGACCAGGTCCTCGAGCGTGTAGCGGTCGAGCACCGCCTGGAACGCGGCCACCGCCTCGCCCAGCACGCCGCGCAGACGGCAGATGCGCGTGATCGTGCACTGGTCGTGGTCGGCGTCGAAGCACTCGGCCGGCAACGGCCGGCCCTCGGTGCGGCGCACCACGTCGCCGAGGTTGACGTCGCGCGGCGCGCGCGCCAGCTCCAGCCCTCCGCCCTTGCCGCGCACGTTGGCCAGCAGCCCCTCCTTGCCCAGGAAGTGCACCACCTTCGTCAGGTGGTGCTCCGAGATGTCGAAGGCGCGTGCGATCTCGGCGATGGTGGCCCGCTCGCGCGGGCCGCCCGGGCCCTGCGCGGGCCCGCTCGCCAGGTAGATCAGCACGCGCAGGCTGTAGTCGGTGAAGCTGGTCAGGCGCATCGGGAGGCGGTGTCAGGCCCGCGCGGCGGCGCTGCCCGCGGCGCCGGCCGGCAGCGTCGCGCCGGCCGTCGGCCGCCGCAGCAGCTTGAGCGCGTACACCGCGAGTATCACCGCGCCGATGGCGAACACCACGTCGCCCGGCACGCGCAGCCACACCAGCGACTCCATCACCGTCGAGTGCACGATCTCCGGCGAACGCGCGTACCACAGGCCCTCGGTCACGCTGAACCACGCCTGGTAGATGCCGGCCGGCACCAGCGACATGAACACCATCATCGCCAGGCCGATGTTCAGGCCCCAGAAGGCCCACGCCAGCAGGCGGTCGGCGTGCAGGTGGCGCGCGTACAGGCTGCGCAGGCAGAACAGCATCAAGCCGATGCCGAGCATGCCGTACACGCCGAACAGCGCGGCGTGGCCGTGCGCCGGCGTCAGGTTCAGGCCCTGCACGAAGTACAGCGAGGCCGGCGGGTTGATCGCGAAGCCCAGCAGGCCCGCGCCCACCGGCTCGAAGGAATCGACCCGGCCGACGTCGCCGC
>CAZFET010000052.1:0-11505 GCA_964517545.1 uncultured Burkholderiaceae bacterium | reverse complement strand
AGGATCGGCCAGCGGTACGCGGCCACCCACGGCGCGGCGTGCGTGCGGCGATAGGTCTGCCACGCCTCGAGGCCGATCAGCGTGAGCGGCACCACCTCGAGCGCCGAGAACACCGCGCCCACGGCGATCACCGAGGTCGGCGTGCCGGTGAAGTACAGGTGGTGCAAGGTGCCGAGGATGCCGCCGAACAGGAAGACGATGGTCTCCATCACGATGGCCGAGTTGGCGCTCGTCGCGCGCACCAGGCCCAGCCGCGTGAAGATGAGCGCGATCACCGCGGTGGCGAACACCTCGAAGAAGCCTTCGACCCACAGGTGCACCAGCCACCAGCGCCAGTACTCGACCATCGAGTGGTGCGTGTTCTGGCCCCAGGTCAGCGAGGTCGCGTAGAAGCCGCCGATGCAGGTGGCCGACAGGAACACCATCGCGACGAGGCCGCGCGTCTCCGACGGCCGCTTCAACGCCGGCCACAGCGCGCGCGCCAGCAGCGCGAGCCACAGCAGCAGGCCCACGAACAGCAGGATCTGCCACACGCGGCCCATGCTCGTGAACTCGAGGCCCTGGTTGCCGAGCCAGAAGCTGAAGTCCAGGCCGCGGCGCTGCAAGGTGCCGAGCCAGCTCGTCGCGGTGGAGCCGACCACGATGGCCAGCAGCGCCCAGAACAGCAGGTCCACGCCGAGCTTCTGGTACTTCGGCTCGTGGCCCGACAGCAGCGGCGCGATGAACAGGCCCGTGGCCAGCCACGCCGTGGCGATCCAGAAGATGCCGAGCTGCGTGTGCGCGGTGCGGCTCACGACGTAGGGCAGCACGTCGGCCAGCGGCAGGCCGAACAGCGCCTGCCCTTCGACCGCGTAGTGCGCCGTGACGATGCCCAGGCCGATCTGCGCGAGGATGAGGCCGGCCACCACGAAGAAGTACTTGCGCGTGGCCTTCATCGACGGGGTCGGCGCGGCACCCAGCAGCGGGTCGGCCTTCGGCGGCGCGGGGTCCTGCTCGTGAGCGCGGCGGCCATGCAGCCACAGCATCGCGCCGATGCCCGCCAGCAGCAGGATGATGCTGACGATCGACCACATCGCGGCCGAGCCGGTGAGCGTGTTGCCGACCAGCGGCTCGTGCGGCCAGTTGCTCGTGTACGAGAGCCCGCTCTCGCCCGGGCGGTCGGTCGCGGCCGACCACGAGGCCCAGAAGAAGAACGCGGTCAGCGCCTTGCGGTCGACGCCGTCCGGCAGCGTGCCGTCGGTCATCGCGTACTGCTCGCGCAGCGCGGCCAGCGACGGGTCGCTGCCGAACAGCGCGTCGTAGTGCGCCGCGACCGCGCGGATCGCCGCGGCGCGTTCGGTGGACACGGTGATGCGGCCGCTCGCCGCGTCGTAGGTGTTGGTGCGCATCTGCTGCTGCACCAGCGCCTGCAGCGCGCCGCGGCCCGCGGTGTCGTCGGCATCGAGGCCGCGCTGGCGCGCGAGCGCATCGCGCAGCGCGAGCGCCTCGCGGTGCAGCCAGTCGGCCGACCAGTCCGGCGCGACGTAGCTGCCGTGGCCCCACACCGAACCGAGCTGCTGCCCGCCCGCGGCGCGCCACGCGCGCTGGCCGCGCTGCACGTCGTCGCCGGTGAACAGCACGGCGCCGTTCGAGTCGACCACGGCGCTCGGGATCGGCGGCGCGGCCTGGTAGATCTCGCGCCCGATCCAGCCGAGCGCGGCAAACGAGAGGATGAAGACCAGCCCCAGCCATTGCCAGAGCCTGCGTGTCGGTTGCATGGAAGAGTCCCTCGGGGTCGTGTCGTTCGTCGGAGGTCGTTCTCGCGGACCGGCTCGTGCGCGCCGCAAGGCGCGCCGCGCCCGGGCCGCGACGCGCGCCAGGCTCAGGCCGTCGTGCGCGCGAGCTTGCGGATGCGCACGCGCCAGACCTCGGGGCCGTCGTCCACGTACTCCCAGTCGAATCGACCCGCGCGCTCGGCCTGGAACTGGTAGTACAGCGGCTTCGGGTCGTGATCGTTCACGAGTTCCATGAACGCGCCGTCGGGCAGGCCGTCCCAGGTCGAGAAGATCAGCGGATGACGCTCGCGCGGCACGATGGTGCGGACATCGACGACGGGCGCAGCGGTGGCACTCGGGACAGCGGTGGCATTTGGCGCAGCGGTGGCATTCGGGGCAGCGGACATGGCAGTACTCCTGGATCGGGTGGCACGGTTCTTTAAGGTGCATTCAGTATGCACCTAATAACCCACCCCGCGCCCGTCAGGGACATGCATCGGGCACTGCTCAGCGCAGCCCGTCCCACAGAAGCTTGATGCCGGTCAAGAACATCCCGATCGTGACCAGCCGGTAGAACAGCAGCGGGCTCACGCGCCGCACGAACTTCACGCCGAGCCACACGCCCACGGGCGCCAGCGGCATCAGCACCAGCGACGTGAGCATGTTGGTCCAGTCGATCAGACCGAGCCACGCGTACGGGATCCACTTCGACGTGTTCACCGCGGCGAAGAACACCGCCATCGTCGCCGTGAAGACCACCGGCGGCAGCTTCATCGGCAGCACGTAGGCCGTCACCGGCGGACTGCCGGCGTGCGCGACGAAGCTGGTGAAGCCGGCCGCCACGCCGAGCACGAAGCCGACCGGCCTGGACGGCGGCTTCGCGTCGGGGCGCGGCGTCCACAGCACGCGCTGCGCCACGAAGGCCAGGGTCAGCGCGCCCACCACCGCGGCCACGGTCTGCGCGCTCAGCAGGCCGAACAGCAAGGTGCCGACCACCGTGCCCAGCAAGCCGGCCGGCAGCAGCAGCCGCAGCAGCGGCCGGTCGGCCTCGCGCACGAAGGCCGCGAGCCCCAGCGCGTCCATCACCGCGAGCAGCGGCAGCATGATCGCGGCGGCCTGCGGCACCGGCACGGCCCGCGCCATCAGCGGCACCGCGAGCGCGCCGAAGCCCGCGCCGAAACCGCTCTTGGACAGGCCCATCATCAGCACGGCCGGCGCCGCGACGGCGTAGAAGGCGGGGTCGGCGATGATCATCGCGCGCACCCCGCGGTGGCGCCACGCGACAATGCGCGCCGACCATGCTGAGCCGCGTGCCCGACCTCTCGACCCTGCAGACCGCGCTGGAGATCGCGGCCACCGCGGCCTTCGCGCTGTCCGGCGTGATCGAGGCGGCGCGCAAGCGGCTCGACGCGGTGGGCGTGTGCGCGGTGGGCTTTCTTGCCGCGTTCGGCGGCGGCACCTTGCGCGACGTGCTGCTGGACCGGCGGCCGTTCTTCTGGGTGCAGCACGCGGCCTACGCGTGGGCGGTGCTCGCGCTGTGCGTCGGCGCGATGCTGCTGCTGCGCTCGCGCCACCTGCGCCTGACCGAGCGCGCCATGATGTGGCCCGACGCGATCGGGCTCGGCCTGTTCGCCGCGTCGGGCACGCAGATCGCGCTGGCCGCGCAGATGCCGTCGCTCGTGGCGGTGCTGATGGGCGTGGTGACCGCCGTGTTCGGCGGCGTGCTGCGCGACGTGGTGTGCAACGAGATCCCGTCGGCCTTCCGCGACCACCGGCCGTATGCGGTGTGCGCGTTCGCCGGCGGCTGGACCGTGGTGCTGGCGCAGCGGCTCGGTGCGGGCGAGGCCGTCGCGCTGGCGGCCGGCGCCGTCGCCGCCACCGCGTTGCGGCTGATCGCGCTGCGCTTCGACTGGCGCTTGCCGGCCTGGCGCGCCCACTGAACGCCGCGCCGCGCGGCGATGCGGCGCGACGGCGCGCGGCGGCTTCACGGTCACTCGAAGCGGCAGGCTTCGTCGAACGCGAGCCGCGGCCCGCGCGGGTACAGCGCCTCGCGCCGGCCCTTGCCGAGCGCCACCACGAAGCTCGAGCGGATGCTCGTGCCGGCGAAGAACGCCGCGTCCATCTTCGCCGCGTCGAAGCCGCCCATCGGGCCGCAGTCCAGGCCGAGCGCGCGCGCGGCGAGGATCAGGTAGCCGCCTTGCAGGCTCGAGTTGCGCAGCGCGGTGGCAGCGATCAGCTCCGGCTTGCCGGCGAACCACGAGCGCGCGTCGCTCGCGGTCCACAGCCGCGGCAGCTTCTCGTGGAACTCCATGTCCATGCCGACGATGACCACCACCGGCGCGCTGCGCGTCTTCTCGACGTTGCCGGGGTTCATGCACGCGACCAGACGCTCCTTCGCCTCGGGCGAGCGCACGAACACCAGCCGCGCCGGCGAGCAGTTGGCCGAGGTCGGGCCCCACTTCATCAGCTCGTACAGCTGCCGCAGGGTCTCGTCGGGCACCGGGTCGGGCTCGAAGCGGTTGTGCGAGCGGGCTTCGGTGAAGAGCTGTTCGAGCGTGATCGTCATGGGCGCGTCCGCGAGGCGTGTGGTGGCGCGACAATTCTCCGATGTTCGCCCCTTCCCAGCAGGACGTGCGGCGCTTCTTCTGCGCCGCCTTCGCCAGGCAGCGCGCCGGCGCGCCGCTCGATCCGATGGAGGCGCTGGCCGCGCGCTGGATCGACGAGCACCCCGAGTACCACGCCGAGCTGGCCGACGCCGAGGCCGCGCTGGCCGCCGTGTACGAGGTCGACGACGGCCGCACCAACCCGTTCCTGCACCTGGCCATGCACCTCACGCTCACCGAGCAGGCGGCGATCGACCAGCCTTCGGGCATCCGCCAGGCGCTGGAACTGCTGGCGGCGCGGCGCGGCTCGCTGCACGACGCGCACCACGAGGCGATGGAGTGCCTGGGCGAGATGATCTGGGCCTCGCAGCGCAGCGGCCTGCCGCCCGACGGGCATTCGTACCTCGATTGCGTGCGCCGCCGCGCCACGCGCTGACGTACATTTCGCGCACCCGGCGCACCGGGCGCCGGCCCCGCAACCGGATGGAGGAGATCACGATGACCCGCAGCCTCGGAAACCTCACCCTCGCCTGCGCCGCCGCGTGCGCAGCCGCCTTCGCCACGGCCGCCTGGGCCCAGCAGACCCCGCCCGCCGTTCAGAAGCCCGCGGCCGGCGCCATGGCCATGGACAAGGACAAGGGCGGTGGCGACAAGAAGGCGATGCTCATGGACAAGGACAAGGGCGGCGCCGACAAGAAGGCGATGCTGATGGACAAGGGCGGCGCCGACAAGAAGGCCACGATGATGGACAAGGACAAGGGCGGCGGCGACAAGAAGGCCATGCTCATGGACAAGGGCGGCGCCGACAAGAAGGCGCTCACCCCGAGTTCCACGGTCGGCATCCAGGGCCAGGCCGGCAAGGGCGCGCTGATGGACAAGGACAAGGGCGGCGGCGACAAGAAGGCCGGCGCGCTCGGCAAGGACCTGAAGCAGATGGACGCGGTCAAGGGCGCGGCCAAGCCCTGACGGTTCGGCGATGGACGCGACGGGGCCGGCGCCATCGCCGGCTCTTTCGTCTGAGCGACGCGGCGGCGCGGCAAGGTCGCGCTGGCGCCGCCCCGCCGCGCTGCTCGCGTCGGCCTTCGCCGTCTGGCACGGCGTGGCCATGCTGCTCGGCACCGCGCCGCCGTCGTACCTGCAGTCGCTGCTGCTGCCGCCGTGGCGGCCCTACATCGAGGCGCTGCACCTCGACGGCCGCTGGGGCTTCTTCGCGCCCGATCCCAGCGCGGGCCGGCTGCTGCGCTACCGCATCGAGGCGCGGCCCGGCGCCGAGCCGGTCGAGCACCGCTTCACCGAGTCGCTGCGCCGCGCCGACCCGGCCTACCTGCGCTACACCACCTTGTCGTCGGCGGTCCATCCCGAGCGCCCCGCGGTGATGCGCAGCGTGGCGCACGCGCTGTGCCGCCGGCACGGCCTGGCCGCGCCGGCGCGCATCCACTTCGTCGCGATGCAGCAGATCCGCCTCACGCCCGAGGAGGTCGAGGCCGGTGCCCGGCCGCTCGACCCCGCGCAGCTGCGCGCCGAGCCGCTGGGCGACGTGGAGTGCGCGCCGTGACGGCCGCCGGCGCCGGCCCGCTGCGCCGCGCTGCCTGCGCGGCCGCCCGCGCGTGGCAGGACTTCTGGCTCGCGCCCGGCCGCGGCCTGTCGCTCGACGTCGCGCGCATCGTCGTCGGCCTCGCGCTGCTGGGCGTGTACGGCGCGCTCGGCGCCGACCTGTTCGCGCTGTACGCCGACGGCGGCTGGGTCGACCGCGCCGCCGCGCTCGAGCTGCGGCCGGTCGGCTGGTCGGTGCTGTTCTGGCTGCCGCCGGGCTGGCCGCAGCAGGCCGCGCTGCTGCTGTTCGTCGCCGCGCTCGTCGCCTTCACGCTCGGGCTCGGCACGCGCTGGGTGAAGTGGCTGGTGTGGGCCGGCCACCTGTCGCTGCTGCATCGCAACCCCGCGCTGGCCTACGGGCTCGACAACATCGCCGCGAGCGTGCTGTTCCTGCTGGCGCTGGCGCCGATCGGCGCGCAGCTCAGCCGCGACCGCGTGCGCGCCGTGCGGCGTGCGCGGCTGCGTGCGCTCGGCCAGCTGCCGCCGGTGCCTGCCAGTGCGCGCGCGACCCTGGTGCTGCGCCTGCTGCAGATCCAGATGGCGCTGTTCTTCTTCGTCGCCGGCAGCGCCAAGCTGCAGGGCGACAGCTGGTGGTACGGCATCGCGCTGTGGTACGCGGTGAACAACCACGAGTACATGAACCTGCCCGTCGCGTGGTGGGCCGAGCAGTTCTGGCTGGTCAACGTGCTCAGCTACGGCACCGTGCTGCTGGAGCTGGCGTATCCGTTCCTCGTGTGGAACCGCGCGCGCGCCGCGATGCTGGCCGGCGCGCTCGCGCTGCACCTCGGCATCGCCGTCGTGCTCGGGCTGTACGCGTTCTCGGCCGTGATGATCGCGGCGCACCTCGCGTTCGTGCGCGAGTCGTGGTGGGCCGCCGCCGGCGCGTGGTGGCGTCGCCGCTGCGGCGGCATGGAGATGATCTACGACGGCCACTGCGCCTTCTGCAAGCGCTCGATGGCCGCCTTCCTCGCCTTCGACGGCCTGCGCCAGATCGCGGTGCGCGACTTCCGCGCGCAGCCGTCGCCCGTCGTGCCGGACGCGGCGCTGGAGAAGGCGCTGTACCTCGTCACGCGCGACGGCCGCGCGCTGCCCGGCTTCGACGCGTACCGCCACGCGGTGCTGCGCGTGCCGGGACTGTGGTGGATGCTGCCGCTGTTCTTCGTCCCGTTCGTCAGCCGCGCCGTCGGCACGCGCGTGTACGACTGGGTGGCCCGCCACCGGCACGTCATCTCCACCTGCGGCAGCGGCGACGCGCCGGCCTGCGCGATCGAGCCCGGCGCGCCGTCGCGCGCGGCTAGCGGAACACCTGCAGCATCCGCTCCAGCGCCATCACGAACGGCGCCTGCATCATCGGCAAGGTGAACAGCAGGCCGAGCAGGCCGACGCCGAGGGTGATCGGAAAGCCGATGGCGAAGATGTTCATCTGCGTGGCCACGCGCGAGATCACGCCGAGCACGAGGTTCACGAACAGCAGCATCGCGATGAGCGGCAGCGCGATCCACAGGCCGAGCATGAAGATCTCGGCGCCCCAGCGATGCGGCAGCGCGCGGCGCAGGAACTCCAGCGGCGCCTCGCCCACCGGGAAGGCGTGGAAGCTCTGCACCACCGCCTCGACCACCAGCAGGTGGCCGTTGACGACGATGAACACGAACGCGATCGTGGTGCCGAACAGCCGGCTCGTCGCGGTGGCCTGCCCGCCGTTGACGGGGTCGAAGAAGCTCGCGTAGTTCAGGCCCATCTGCAGGCCGGCCAGTTCGCCCGCGAACTCCACCGCGGCGAAGACGATGCGCACCGCGAAGCCGAGCGCGACGCCGATGACGATCTGCTGCACCACGGCGGCCGCGGCGGCCGGCGAGTCGAGCGCGATCGCGGGCATGGGCGGCAAGGACGCCTGCGCGCACACGGTGATCAGCAGCGCCAGCGCGACGCGCACGCGCACGGGCACCGTGCGCTGGCCCAGCACCGGCATCGCCGAGAACAGCGCCAGCACGCGCAGCAGCGGCCAGATCAGCGGATGGAGCCAGGCGACGAGCTGCGCTTCGCTGAAGGTGAGCATCGTCCCGACCCGAGCCGCGCGGTCAGCCCACCACCGACGGGATGCTCTGCAAGGTGCGCTGCAGGTACTCCACCAGGGTGGTCAGCATCCACGGGCCGGCGACGGCGAGCACGATCACCGCGGCCACCATCTTCGGCACGAACGACAGGGTCGCCTCGTGGATCTGCGTGGCCGCCTGGAACACGCTGACCAGCAGGCCCACGACGAGCACCACGATCAGCACCGGCGCCGACACCAGCAGCAGCAGCTGCAGGCCCTGCTGGCCGAGCGTGAGGACGTGTTGGGCTTCCATGCGGGCACCTAGGTGGCGAACGACGCGGCCAGCGATCCGAGCAGCAGGTTCCACCCGTCGGCCAGCACGAACAGCATCAGCTTGAACGGCAGCGCCACCAGCATCGGGCTCAGCATCATCATGCCCAGGCTCATCAGCACGCTGGCGACGATCATGTCGATGATCAGGAACGGGATGAAGATCAGGAAGCCGATCTGGAACGCGCTCTTGAGCTCGCTGGTCACGAAGGCCGGCACCAGCACGCGCATCGGCATCTGCTCGCCCTTCACGTCCGGCTCGATCTTCGCCAGCTTCGCGAACAGCTGCATGTCGCTGTGCCGCGTCTGCTTGAGCATGAACTCGCGCATCGGCTGCGCGCCGCGCTCGAGCGCCGTGTCGAAGCCGATCTGGTGGGCCGCATAGGGCTGCCACGCCTGCGCGTACACCTTGTCGATCGTCGGCCCCATCACGAACAACGTCAGGAACAGGCTCAGCCCGATGATCACCTGGTTGGGCGGCGCCGACTGCGTGCCGAGCGCCTGGCGCAGCAGCGACAGCACGATGACGATGCGCGTGAAGCTCGTCATCAGCAGCAGCACCGCGGGCAGGAACGACAGCGCCGTGAAGAACAGCAGGGTCTGGATCGGCACCGAGTAGCTGGTGCCGCCGCTGCCCTGCGCCACCACCAGCGGCAACGACGGGCCGCCGCCTTGCTGCGCCAGCGCCGCCGCCGGCAGCGCGAGCAGCGCCAGCGCCGCGACGGGCCGCGCGAGCTTCACGGGATCAGCGCGCATCGGGGCCTCCGTGCTGGCGCTGCCACACCGCCTTCAGCGCGTCGGCGAACGGCATCCTGTCGCCGCCGTGCGGCGCGGGCGCGTCGGCCTGCGGCGCCATCGCGTGCAGGGTCGAGATGCCCTGCGGCGTGACGCCGAGCACCAGCCAGCGGCGCTCGTCGCCGTGGCCGACCTCCACCGTCACCAGCCGCTGGTTGGGTGCGAGCGGCAAGGCCGCCACCACGCGCACCGGACCACCGTGCGCGGCGCCGAGCGGCGTGCGCCTGAGCAGCCACAGCGCGATCGGGATCAGCGCGACGACGAACGCGAACGCGAGCAGCGACGACCAGCCGGCGCCTTGCATGACGACGTGCTCCTCAGGGCCGGCTCAGGCGGCGCATGCGCTCGCTCGGCGTGACGATGTCGGTCAGGCGGATGCCGAACTTGTCGTTGACCACCACCACCTCGCCCTGCGCGATGAGGTAGCCGTTGACCAGCACGTCCATCGGCTCGCCGGCCAGGGTCTCGAGCTCGACCACCGAGCCCTGCGCGAGCTGCAGGATGTTCTTGATCGGGATGCGCGTGCGGCCCAGCTCCACGGTGAGCTGCACCGGGATGTCGAGGATCATGTTGAGGTCGTTGCCGGGTGCGCCGGCCGGCACGCCGGCGCCGGGCGCGAGGCTCGCGAACGGCGCGGGCGCCACCGCGGCGGCCGGCTCGCGCACTTCGTCGGCGACGGCCGCGGCGCCGTCGGCGCCCTTCGACTCGGCCAGCGCGGCGGCCCATTCGGCGGCCATCGCGTCCTCTTCCTTCGGGGCGGCGTTCTCAGCGGACATGGCTGTGGTCTCCCAGCCAGCCCACGTTCGGGCTGGTCAGCAGTTGATCGATGCGGATGGCGTACTTGCCGTTGCTGGTGCCGTAGTGGCAGGCGAACACCGGCACGCCGTCGACCTTGGCCTCGACCAGCGGCTCGAGGTCGAGCTCGATGAAGTCGCCCGGCTTCAGCGCGAGCAGCTGCTCCACCGTGGCCGGCGCATGGCCGAGTTCGGCGACCAGCTCGACCTCGGCGGCCTGGATCTGGTGCTTCAGCAAGGTGACCCAGCGGCGGTCGGGCTCGCTCGCGTCGCCCTGCACGGCCGAATACAGCACGTCGCGGATCGGCTCGAGCGCCGCGTACGGCAGGCAGAAGTGCAGCGCGCCGGCGGTGTCGCCGATCTCCAGCGTGAACGAACTGGTGACGACGATCTCGTTGGGTGTCGCGATGCTGGCGAACTGCGGCTGCATCTCCGAGCGCTGGTACTCGAAGTCCAGCGGGTACACGCCGCTCCAGGCCTTGCGGTACTCGGCGATCACGACCTCGAGCAGCCGCAGGATCACGCGCAGCTCGGTGGGCGAGAAGTCGCGGCCCTCGATGCGCGTGTGGAACTTGCCCGCGCCGCCGAACAGCGCGTCGATCACCGCGAACACCAGCGACGGCTCGCACACGATGAGCCCGGAGCCGCGCAGCGGCTTGAGCGACACGATGTTGAAGTTGGTCGGGACCACCACCTCGCGCAGGAAGGCGCTGAACTTCTGCACCTTGATGCCGCCGATCGCCACCTCGGGGCTGCGGCGGATCAGGTTGAACAGCCCGATGCGGATGTTGCGCGCGAAGCGCTCGCCGACGATCTCCATCGTCGGCATGCGCCCGCGCACGATGCGCTCCTGGCTGGCGATGTCGTAGTCGCGGACGCCCCCGGTCGGCGCGGCCTCCGTCTCGAGCTTCTGGCTCTCGCCGGTGATGCCCTGCAGCAGCGCGTCGACTTCGTCCTGCGAGAGGATCTGCTGGCTCATGGGCGCCGCGTCACTGGATGATGAAGTTGGAGAAGTGCACCGCGCGCACCGGCGGCTCGGCGTCCTCGCCGTCGTCGGCCCTGGCGTCGGCGCCCAGCGGACGGATCGACTCGCGCAGCACCTCCTCGGCCAGGCGCGTCTTGCCTTCGCGCTCGAGCAGTTCGCCCGAGGTCTTGTGCGCGAGCACCATCAGGATGTTGTTGCGGATCGCGGGCATGTACTGCTTGAGCTGCTCGCCGACCTTGGCGTCGCCCACCTCCAGGGTGATGCCGATCTGCGCGTAGCGCTCCACCTCGCGGTCGGCGAGGTTGACGGTGAAGGTCTCCAGCGGGACGAACACCGGCGGCCCCTTGCGCGCGGCCTTCTTCTTCGCGGCCCGGGCATCGGCGGTGTCGCCGCCGTCGGCCTCGGCCGCGGCGCGCTCGGCGGCCTTCTTCTTCATCACGAAGAACGCGGCACCGCCGCCGGCCAGGCCCAGCACCAGCAGCAGCGCCACGGCGATGAGGATCAGCTTCTTCTTGCCGCGCGCAGCGGGTGCGGGCGCGGCGTCGGCGGTCTCGGCGGCGGCGGATGCAGACATGCGGTCGGTTCCCTCGGTCGATGCGGCTCATTGTTGAGCCCC
>CAZFET010000051.1:0-15269 GCA_964517545.1 uncultured Burkholderiaceae bacterium | reverse complement strand
GTCGTCGACGATCCAGATCGGTTTCATCGGGCTCCGGCGGGTTTCAAGGCAGCGGGATGACGAGTCGGAACGTCGTGTCTCCGGGACGGCTGTCGCAGTCGATCATGCCGTGATGCTGCTGCACGAAGGTCTGCGCCAGGGTGAGTCCGAGACCCGAGCCTCCGTCGCGCCCCGACACCAGCGGGTAGAAGATGCGATCGCGGATGGCTTCGGGCACACCGGGCCCGTTGTCCTGGATATGCAATTCCAGTGCCAGTCGCCAGCGCTGCTTGCCGATGGTGACCTGGCGCGCGATGCGGGTCTTGAGACGGATGCGCGCGTCGCCGGCCGCGATGCGCTCGGCCAGCGCCTGCGCCGCGTTGTGCGCGATGTTGAGCACCGCCTGGATGAGCTGCTCGCGGTCGCCGCGGAACTCGGGGATCGAGATATCGTAGTCGCGCTCGACCGCGAGGCCCTTCGGGAACTCGGCCAGGATCAGCGCGCGCACCCGCTCGCAGACCTCGTGGATGTTGACGTCGCTCACCACGTGCGGCCTGCGGTGCGGTGCGAGCAGGCGATCGACGAGCGCCTGCAGGCGGTCGGCCTCGTGGATGATGACCTGCGTGTACTCGGTGAGCGACCGGCTCTCGACTTCCATCTGCAGCAGCTGCGCCGCGCCGCGGATGCCGCCGAGCGGGTTCTTGATCTCGTGCGCGAGGTTGCGCACCAGCTCGCGCGTGAGCTGCACCTGGCCGAGCGCGCGCTCCTCGCGGTCCTGGCGCGTCTGCTGCTCGATCTCGACCAGCTCGACCAGCACGCGGTCGGGCGCGTCCATCTGGTTCACGATCGCGTGCACCGGCAGCGGCGACTCGGTCGTGCCGCCCGGCTGGCGCCGCAGCACCGTCTCGAAGCGGCTGGTGGCGAACTCGTTGCGCGCCACCGCGGCGACGGTCTCGCGCACGATGGGAGAGTCCTCGAGCCAGTCGTACAGCGAGCCCCGCAGGATGGAGCGGCGCGACAGGCCCAGCGTGTTCTCGAAGGCCGCGTTGGCGAACAGGCACTGGCCGTCGGCGCGCACCACGGCCACCATCGTGGCCAGGTGGTCGAAGGCGCTCCAGGTGGCGCCGTGGTCGTCGGGCGTGGTCACGCTGCGGCGGCGCGCCCGCGCGCGTTCACTGCGAGCTGGTGGGCGACACCCCGGGTGTCGGCGGCAGCTTGGCGAGCTCGCGCCTGATGGCCGCGATGTCGGCCTCCTTGCGCGCGATGCCGGCCTTCATCTCCTCGACCCGGTCGAGGTACTTCTGGTAGTTGCGCTCGTCGCCGCGGCGCTCGGGCTGGCCGTCGTTGAACTCGCGCTTCATCTGCGCGAGGCGTTCTTCCTCGCGCTTGAGCTCGGCTTCGAGGATGCGGCGGGCGTCGGAGTCGCGCGCGCGCTGGTCGGCCGGATCGACGCGCGAATCGGCCGGACGCGCCGGCGGCGGCTGGCCCACCACCGGTGCCGGCGTGCGGGCGCGCGGCGGGGCGCCCTGGATCACCGTGACCGGCGCGCCTTCGAGCACCTTGCAGCCCTTCTCCTTCGCCTCGGCCGGCGTGAGCGAGTCGGTGTAGAGCACCGGCGGGCCGGGACAGCGGTAGACGGTCGAGTGGGCGGCCTGCGCCGACGCGCCGCCGGCCGCCAGCAGCACCACGAGGGTGACCGGCAGGCGCCGGAGCGAGACGTTCAGCAGGTGCGACCGAGGCATGCGCCATTGTCGCGCAAGCGGTGTGCGGAAGAAAAAGGGGCGGCCGCGGCCGCCCCCGTCGTGCCTGCGGCAAAGCTCACAGGCTGTAGTACATGTCGAACTCCACCGGATGCGTGGTCATGCGAAAGCGCGTGACCTCCTGCATCTTGAGCTCGATGTAGGCGTCGATGTAGCCGTCGGTGAACACGCCGCCCTTGGTGAGGAACGCGCGGTCCTTGTCGAGGTACTCGAGCGCCTGGTCGAGGCTGTGGCAGACGGTCGGGATCTTCGCGTCCTCTTCCGGCGGCAGGTGGTACAGGTCCTTCGTGGCGGCCTCGCCCGGATGGATCTTGTTCTCCACGCCGTCGAGGCCGGCCATCAAGAGCGCGCTGAACGCGAGGTAGGGGTTGGCCTGCGGGTCGGGGAAGCGTGCCTCGATGCGGCGGCCCTTCGGGTTGGCCACGTACGGGATGCGGATCGACGCGGAGCGGTTGCGCGAGCTGTAGGCCAGCTTCACCGGCGCCTCGAAGCCCGGCACCAGGCGCTTGTAGCTGTTGGTGCCCGGGTTCGTGATCGCGTTCAGCGCGCGCGCGTGCTTGATGATGCCGCCGATGTAGTACAGCGCGAACTCGGAGAGGCCCGCGTAGCCGTCGCCGGCGAACAGGTTCTTGCCGTCCTTCCACACCGACTGGTGCACGTGCATGCCCGAGCCGTTGTCGCCGACGATCGGCTTGGGCATGAAGGTCGCGGTCTTGCCGTACGCGTGCGCGACGTTCTGGATCACGTACTTCTGCAGCTGCAGCCAGTCGGCGCGCTGCACGAGCGTCGAGAACTTGGTGCCGATCTCCATCTGGCCGGCGTTGGCGACCTCGTGGTGATGCACCTCGACCGGAATGCCGAGCGACTCGAGGATCAGGCACATCTCCGAGCGCATGTCCTGCATGCTGTCGACCGGCGGGGTCGGGAAGTAGCCGCCCTTGACGGTCGGGCGGTAGCCGGAGTTGCCGTGCTCGTACTCCTTGCCGGTGTTCCAGGCGGCTTCCTCGGACTCGATCTTCGAGAACGAGCCGGACATGTCGACGTTCCAGCGCACGCTGTCGAAGACGAAGAACTCGGGCTCGGGGCCGAAATACGCCGCGTCGCCCAGGCCCGAGGCCTTCATGTAGGCCTCGGCGCGCTTGGCCAGCGAACGCGGGTCGCGCTCGTAGGGCTTGCCGTCGCCGGGCTCGAGCACGTCGCAGGTGAGGATGAGCGTGGGCTCCTCGAAGAACGGATCCACGTTCGCGGTGTTCGCATCGGGCATCAGCAGCATGTCGGACGCCTCGATGCCCTTCCAGCCGGCGATGGACGAACCGTCGAACGCGTGGCCGGCCGTGAACTTGTCTTCGTCGAACGCCGAGATCGGCACCGTCACGTGCTGTTCCTTGCCGCGGGTGTCGGTGAAGCGGAAGTCGACGAACTTGATCTCGTTGTCCTTCACCATCTTCATGACGTCGGCGACGGTCTTGGCCATCAGGTATCTCCTAGCGGGGGCTGCGTGGTTGAGTGGGTCGGGTTGTGATCGCGTGGCTTCGACGGTCCGCGAGGACCCCGAAAAGCGCGCCGTTGTTTAGCAGGTTGCGTGCCCGTTTCGGGGCATCGGCGCGCGCTGCGGCGGTTGCATCCGCACCGGCGAAGGGCGATGGTACGCCCAATGACGGTGCGCTCTCTGGCGCGCTCAGCGCACCAGCTCGGGGCCCAGGCGCGCGCCCAGCGCGTGGAGCCCGGCCAGCAGGTCGGCGTAGGCGGCCGCCGCGCGAGCGGGCTCGCCCTTGACGCCGAGCTCGATGTGGCGACCGTGCGTGGGGTCGTCGACGCTGGGCAGGCTGAACACGCGCACGCCGCCGTGCTTCGCCTCGATGGCCTCCATCAGCGGCGTGAGCGTGGCCTCCATCGACCCGTACACCACCACCGAGCGCTCCGCGTAGGCGTCGCGCCGGTGCAGGTGCGCGTAGCGGTGGTCGAGCACCCACTCGATCATCGGCCAGGCCATCACCGGAAAGCCGGGCACGAAGTGCACGTGATCGACGCTGAAGCCCGGGATCTTGTTGTACGGGTTCGGGATGAGCTCGGCGCCGGCCGGGAACACGCCCATGTTGAGCCGGTGCAGGTTGTCGGGCCGGTCGGGCTCGAACGGCACACCCTGCTCCGCGGCCACGTCGCGCATGCGCTCGAGGATCAGCGCCTTGGCGCCCGGGTGCAGGCCGAGCTCGCGGCCCAGCGCCGCGGCCGCGCACTGGCGCGTGTGGTCGTCGGGCGTGGCCCCGATGCCGCCGCACGAGAACACGAGGTCGCCGCTTGCGAAGGCGTCGCGCAGCGCGGCGGTGATGCGCGCGCGGTCGTCGCCGACGTAGCGTGCCCACGCGAGCGCGAGGCCGCGCGCGCCGAGCAGCTCGATGACCTTGGCCATGTGCTTGTCGGCGCGTTTGCCGGAGAGGATTTCGTCGCCGACGATGACGAGTCCGATGTCCATGCGGGTACGGCCGCTCAGGCGGGGGGCGGCGCGGCAGGAGGCGGTGGCGGCGCTGCGCTCGACGGCGCGGGCGGCAGCTCGATCACGTCGGCCGGCACGGCCGCCGGTGCCGGTTCGCGCGCCGCGCGCAGCGCCTGCAGCGCGGCCAGCGTGTAATGCGTGAACCACAGCGCCGAGAACGCGAACACCAGCGTGTACAGCCAGACCGACACGACGGCCAGCACCGGCGCGAACGGCAAGGCCGCCGCACCGAAAGCCCACAGCAAGGTCGGCGCCGCGCCGAGGTAGCCGGTGATCACGCCGATGGCCAGCAGCGGCCAGCGGTGCTCGCGCAGGACCTCGCGACGCTCGGAAGCGTCGGCGTGATCGGCCAGCGCGTCGAAGCTCATCACGCGGTAGGTGAGCCAGCCCCAGATGAGCGGCGGCAGCACCAGCACCAGCGGCGGCACGAACCACAGCGGAATGCTCACGACGAGCGCCACCAACGCGAGCAAGGTGCAGCCGAGCGACCACAGCACCGACAGCACGATCGACGCGCCGTGCCTGCGCTGCAGCTGCGGGAAGCGCCGCGTGGCCACCAGGTTCACCAGCGCCGGCGTCATCAGCACCGCCACCAGCAGCAGCGACAGCACGACGATCGCCGGCACGGCGAGCGCCACCACGATGACCGGCGCGACCACCGCGCGCACGCCCGCGCCGATCATCGACTCGACCCACGCGAGGAAGTCGGCCACGAGCGGCCAGCTCTCGAGCGCGCCGCGCACCGCGTCGGCGGCGGGAGTCCAGTAGAACCAGCCCAGCACGCCCACCGCGCCGGCGGCCAGCACGAGCGGCAGCAGCGACAGCACGACGACGCGCGGATGCAGGCAGTACGCCGCGGCGCGCCAGAACGAGTCGAGCAGTGCCTTCATCGTGCGTCGCGGCCGTCGTGCGTGCTGCCAGCCGGCACGTCAGCGCAGGTTGCCGGTGTGGCCGACCGAGTAGCGCCCCGGCTGCGGCCACACGGTGAGGCCGTGCGGCTCGGCGCCGACCTTGATCTGCCTGACGTCGCCGGTCTCGGTGTCGAAGCGGTAGACCACGTCGTCGTAGCGCGCGGCGAGCCACAGGTGCTTGCCGTCGGCGCTGACGTTGCCCATGTCGGGGCTGCCGCCGCCGGGCACGCCCCAGCGCGCGACGACCTTCTCGGTGGCGGCGGCGATGACCCTCACGCCGCCGTTGCCGTTGCGCGAGCCGTGGATCTTGTGCGAGCCGCGGTTGGCCACGTACAGGCGCTTGCCGTCGCGGCTGGGGTACAGGCCGTGCGCGCCGAGGCCGGTCTGGATGAAGCCGACCTGCCTGAAGGCGTCGCCGTCGACGACATGCACGCCGTCGGCGTGCATGTCGGCGATGTAGAAGCGCTTGCCGTCGGGCGACGAGCGGATGTCCTGGGGCATGCCTTTGGTGACCGTGCACACCTCGGTCTCGCCCGGCTCCCACGTCTGGCCGGCCTTGATGCGCGGGCCGCCCGGCACTTCCTTGAAGCGGGTGGCCGGCATCTGCAGCTTCAGGTAGCCCAGCACCTTGCGCTCGGCGAGGTCGATCTTCACCAGGGTGCCCGCGAACTCGCACGTGAAGATCGCGAAGCGGCCGTCGATCGAGAAGTCGGCGTGGTTCACGCCCGGGCAGCCCGGCACGTCGATCGAGTACTGCATCGCCATCGTCTGCGGGTCGCGGAAGTCGAGGCGCTTGCGTGCCTCGGCCACCACGATCGCCGACTTGCCGTCGGGCGTGAAGTACATGTTGTACGGATCGTCGACCATCACCGCCTTGCCCGGCTTGCCCGTCTTGGGGTCGATCGGCGTGAGGCTGCCGTCGGTGCGGCCCTCGGCGTTGTTGGTGGCCCAGAGCGTCTGCAGGTCCCACGACGGCACGATGTGCTGCGGCCCGATGCCGACCTTGAAGCGGTCGACGACCTTCATCTGCACGGGGTCGATGACGTACACGTCGTTGGAGCGCAGGTTCGGCACGTAGACGCGCTCGAGGTGGCCGCCGACCGCAGCGCTCATCTTCCCGGGCACGGTCTCGCTGTAGAGGTTCTTCGGGTCCGGCACCGGCGGCATGCCGGGCACCGTCGCGACGCGCGGGATCGTCGTCGGCGCGGCTCCCGGCGCGGCAGACGATGCCGGCGCTGGTGCCGAAGCCGAAGCCGAAGCCGATTCTTGCGCGCGCTGCGCGACCACCACCCCCACGGCCAGCGACACCGCGGTGCCCACGGCGATCCACTTCATGTTCACCCTCCTCGTCGACGCTTCCTCGGTCATGTCTTCGATGCCTTCGCTTCGTCCGTCTCTCGTCCGCGATCAGTGCCCGCGCCGCGCGCGGATGGCCGCGACGGACACGTCCACCACGTGCTCCACGCCGGGCAGGCCGAGCGCCGCGCTGGCGCGCCGCGGATCGCCCGACACGCCGTCGTCCGGCCGGCGTGCGTCGGCGAGCCGTTCGGCGCGCACGAGCGACGGATCGACCGCCAGCGCGAGCGAGGTGTCGGCCAGGCCGGCGTGGGCGCCGATCTCGTCGGCGCCGAAGCCGCGTGCGCGCAGCTGCGCGGCGTGGCCCTCCACGGCCGCACGATAGTACTCGGGCAGTGCATGCACGCGGGTCGCCGGCGGCGTGCGCCATTCACGCTCGAGCCGCGCCGCCACGCGCTCGAGGCTGCGCCGGTAGCCGCCGTGGTCGCCGACGAACACGATGTCGCGGAACCCGTGGCGCCGCAGGCTGCGCGCCGTCGACGCGAGCACCGACTCGAAGGCGGCCTCGTCGATGCCGATCGTGCCGGCGAAGCGCATGTGCGCCTCGGGCGGATCGATGCGGCCTTGCGGCACGTAGGCCATCACCGGCGCGACGATGGCGTCGCCGAGCCGCAGCGCGATGCGCTCGGCCAGCGCGCGCACGCGCACGTTGTGCTTGCCCAGCACCATGTGCGGGCCGTTCTGCTCGGTGCCGCCGATCGGCACCAGCACCGTCGTCGCGCCGGCTGCGATGCGCGCATGCAGCTCCGGCGACGTGAACGCCTCGAGATGCACGCGACCGCTCGTCGGCGCGGCGGCGAGGTCGGCCGCGCGCAGCGGCGCGGCGACGAGCGATGCCGTCATCAGTGCCAACAGCGCCGGTAGCGCCGACAGCGCCGGCAGCGGCCGCACCGTCGCGCACGTCGCGCCGCGCCGAGCCGTCATCGGCTACTCGTCGTCGCCGCCCAGCACGCCGCCGAGCAGGCCGCCGGCGCCGAAGCCGCCGAGCACCGAGCCCTCTTCGCGCGAGCCGCCCATCTGGGGCGCGGCGGCGAACACGCGCGAGGCCAGACGCGAGAACGGCAGGCTCTGCAGCCACACCGTGCCCGGGCCGCTCAGCTTCGCGAAGAACAGCCCTTCGCCGCCGAACAGCGCCGTCTTGATCTTGCCGACGTACTGGATCTCGAAGTCGACGTTCGGCGTGTACGCGACGACGCAGCCGGTGTCGACCATCAGGGTCTGGCCGGGCTGCAGCTCGCGCCTGAGCACCGTGCCGCCGGCGTGCACGAACGCGAGCCCGTCGCCTTCGAGCTTCTGCATGATAAAGCCCTCGCCGCCGAAGAAGCCGACCGAGAGCTTGTGCTGGAAGGCGATGCCCAGGCTCACGCCGCGCGCGGCGGCGAGAAAGGCGTCCTTCTGGCACAGCAAGGTGCCGCCGAGCGCCTTGAGGTCCATCGGCAGGATCTTGCCGGGGTACGGCGCGGCGAAGGCCACGCGCTGCTTGGCGGACGACTGGTTGGTGTAGACGGTGGTGAACAGCGACTCGCCGGTGACCAGGCGCTTGCCCGCGCCGAGCAGCTTGCCGAAGAAGCCGCCCTGGTTCTTGCTGCCGTCGCCGAAGATGGTGTCCATGCCGATGCCGGCGTCCATGAACATCAGGCTGCCGGCCTCGCCGATCGCCGCCTCGCCGGGGTCGAGCTCGACCTCGACGAACTGCATCTCCGAACCCTTGATCTCGTAGTCGACCACGTCCATGGCCATCGTCTTCGCTCCGTGCATGCAACAGGACGCGAGATGGTACCCGTTGGCTATGATGAGTCGGCCATGACCGACGACGTCTCCACCGTGCCCGGCCTGCCGCGCGACGACGCGCCCGCGCCGCCGCGGCCGGGCGACTCGTACGTGCAGTCGTTAGCGCGCGGCCTGTCGGTGATCCGCTCGTTCTCGGCGAGCGCGCCGAGCCAGACGCTCACCCAGGTCGCGCACCGCACCGGCCTCACGCGCGCGGGTGCGCGGCGCATCCTGCTCACGCTCGAGACGCTGGGTTATGTCGAGGCGCAGGGCCGGCAGTTCCGCCTCACGCCGAAGATCCTCGACCTCGGCTTCGCCTACCTGTCGTCGTTGCCGCTGTGGAACCTGGCCGAGCCGGCGATGGAGGCGCTCGTCTCGGAACTGAAGGAGTCGTGCTCGGCCGCCGTGCTCGAAGGCACCGACATCGTCTACGTGCTGCGCATCCCGACGCGCAAGATCATGAGCATCAATCTGGGCATCGGCAGCCGGCTGCCGGCGTGGTGCACGTCGCTCGGCCGCGTGCTGCTGGCCGGCCTGCCCGACGCCGAGGTCGAGGCCAAGCTGCGCGCGAGCCGCATCGAGCGCCACACCGCGCACACGGTGACCGACGTGGCGCAGCTCGCCGCGCTCGTCGCGCAGGCGCGCACGCAGGGCTGGTGCCTGGTGAACCAGGAGCTCGAGGAAGGCCTCGTGTCGCTGGCCGCGCCGATCGTCGACCGCTCGGGCCGCACGATCGCGGCGATCAACGTGAGCGGGCAGGCGAACCGCACACCGCCCGACGAGATGCTGAATCGCTTCCTGCCGAGGCTGCAGCAGGCGGCCGCCGAGATCTCGCGGCTGCTGCAGGTGAAGTCGTGAGGCGCGGGCCGGCGCCGCGCCGTCAGACGTCGAGCGTGTAGACGCTCGCGGCGCGGCGCTCCGACTCGTTGTGGCCGGCCAGCGCCGCGCGCCATCGCGGCGAGTCGCCGACGGACTCCGGCACGAGGCCGCTCGTCATGACCGCCACTTCCTCGGACGACGCGTCGAATTCGCCGACCGGGCGCAGCGCGTCGTCGAACAGGCGCGCGACCATCGCGCCGCCGGCGTCGATCAGCACCAGAAACTTCGCGGGTCCGTGCATCGCGCGCGCCGTTGTGCAGCAAATTGGTGGAACCGGGGGGAATCGAACCCCCGTCCGCAAGCCATCGCCGGCCAGTTCTACATGCGTAGCTGTCTGATTTGAGTCTCGCGCCTCCGGTCGCGCAGCAGCACGCTACCGACGGCGCCAGTCACTTGATCTCGCCCTGGGCCGAGTGACCCGGCTCAGGACCAGCCGATGTGAATGACCTCGCAGCTACCGACCTTGCGGTCTGCAACCCGGCCCATCGGCCAACCGTTGCGAGGCTCACCGGTGTTTAAGCGGCGAGAGCGAAACGTTCGTCGTTCGCAGTTACTTCGTTCCAGTGGATTTACGAGCGAACTGGTGCTCGGCATGCCCTGATCCGACTCCGCACCCACGTCGAAGCCAGGTCGGTCCCAGACCACCCGATCTTAGGCCAGACCGAGCCAGTTCAAGACGCGCGGCGGCGCCTCGACGACGGCATCGGCGCCCCACGCGTGGATCGGCTCGCCCTCGCCGAGGTAGCCCCACGCGGCGGCCAGGGTGGCCATGCCCGCGGCGCGGCCGGCCTGCACGTCGCGCAGGTCGTCGCCGACGTACACGCAGGCCGCCGGCGACACGCGCAGCCGGCGGGCCGCCTCGAGCAGCGGGTCGGGATGCGGCTTGGCGCGCGGCGTCGTGTCCCCGCTGATCACCACGGCCGCGCGCCGGTGGAGGTCCAGGCCCTCCACCACCGGCTGCGTGAACCGCGCGTGCTTGTTGGTCACGATGCCCCAGGGCAGGCCGGCCCGCTCGATCGACTCGATCACCGGGTGCATGTCGGGGAACACCTGCGTCTCGCGCAGCAGCCGGGCGGCGTACAGCGCGAGGAACTCGTCGCGCAGAGACTCGAACGCCGCGTCGTCGGGGCCGACACCGAGCGCCACCCCCACCATGCCGCGCGCACCGGCTCCCACCATCGGCCGGAACCGGTCGAACGGCAGCGGCTCGAGGCCGCGCGCGATGCGCAGCGCATTGCCCGCGCCGGCGAGGTCGGGTGCGCTGTCGATCAAGGTGCCGTCCAGGTCGAACAGCACGGCGGCGGCGCCGCGCGTCATGCGGGCTTCGCGCACGCGAACAGGTAGTTCACGCTCGTGTCGGCGCTGAGGCGGTAGACGCGCGTGAGCGGGTTGTACTCGAGCCCGCGAGTCGCACCGACGTCGAGCGAGGCATCGCGGCACCACTGCGCCAGTTCACTCGGCCGGATGAACTTCGCGTACTCGTGCGTGCCGCGCGGCAGCAGGTTCAGCACGTACTCGGCCCCGACGATCGCGAACAGGAACGCCTTCGGATTGCGGTTGATCGTCGAGAAGAACGCACGGCCGCCGGGCTTGAGCAGGGTCGCGCAGGCGCGCACGACCGAGGCCGGATCCGGCACGTGCTCCAGCATCTCCATGCAGGTGACGACGTCGAACGACGCCGGCTGCTCGGCCGCGAGCGTCTCGACCGCGACCTCGCGGTACTCGACGCGCTCGGTGCCCGCTTCGAGCGCATGCAGCTGCGCCACCTTCAGCGGCCTGGCGGCGAGGTCGATGCCGAGCACCGTCGCGCCGCGACGCGCCATTGCGTCGGCGAGGATGCCGCCTCCGCAACCCACGTCGAGCACGCGGCGCCCGGCGAGCGACGCGATGGAGTCGATCCAGTCGAGCCGCAGCGGATTGATCTGGTGCAGCGGCCGGAACTCGCTGTCGGGATCCCACCAGCGGTGCGCGAGCTCGCTGAACTTGGCGAGTTCCTGTGGATCGGCGTTGATCATGCGCCAATGGTACGGACGAAAAAGAACAAACCCCGCCGCAGCGGGGTTTGTCCGTTCGGCACGGGGCCGAATCAGCGGCGGGTACGCGTCCCGACGACTTCGATCTCCACGCGACGGTTCTTCGCGCGGCCCTCGGCCGTCTTGTTGTCGGCGACGGGCTGCTTCTCGCCCTTGCCTTCCGTGTACACGCGGTTCTTCTCGATGCCCTTGCTCACCAGATAGGCCTTGACCGCCTCGGAACGGGCGACCGACAGCTTCTGGTTGTAGGCGTCGCCACCGACGCTGTCGGTGTGGCCGACGGCGATGATGACTTCGAGGTTCACGCCCTTGGTCTTGTCGACCAGGTCGTCCAGCTTGGCCTTGGCTTCGGGCTTGAGCACCGACTTGTTGCAGTCGTAGAACGCGTCGGCCGCGAACGTGACCTTCTCGCTCACCGGCGCGGGCGGCGGCGGCGGGGGCGGCGGCGGGGCCGGAGGCGTGGCCGGTGCCGCGGGCGGCGGCGGGGGAGGCGGCGGCGGCGGCGGGGGAGGCGGCGGCGGCTTGATCGCGCCATCGCACTCCTGCAGCGCGGTGGCCGGAGTCCACATCGCGTCGCGCCAGCACAGTTCGCTGGTGCCGTTCTTCCAGACGAGGCCGTCGACGTTACGCCAGTTGTCCACCGTCTGGGCAGTGCCTTGGGCAAACGCACCGGTCAGGGGAGCAGCGAGCGCGGCGGTAGCGAATAACGCTGCCACCTTGTTCAGTTTCTTCATGATTCTCCTCTCAAGGATTGCCCCCGAAGGGACTGCTAACGTCCAGAAACGAGATCGGGCAGTGCCGGCAAACCCCCGCTCGCACGAGTGTTTACCACCGACAAGTCATTCTGCCATATGGCATTGGACCGGCAGTATTTTGGGCCCCGCGGTCCAAGCCCGTACCCTGCCTGTTGCGCGAGTGCTACAGGAACGGGCACTTAGAATTTCGGCCTTCTCGCCGGTCCCCGGCCCCCTGTCCGACCGGTTCGCGCCGGAATCCCGATGACCCAGTTCGCCAAGGAAACGCTGCCGATCAGCCTCGAAGAGGAAATGCGGCGGTCCTACCTCGACTACGCGATGAGCGTGATCGTCGGGCGCGCCCTGCCCGATGCGCGCGACGGCCTGAAGCCCGTGCATCGGCGCGTGCTGTTCGCGATGCACGAGCAGAACAACGACTGGAACCGGCCGTTCAAGAAGAGCGCGCGCATCGTCGGCGACGTGATGGGCAAGTACCACCCGCACGGCGATACCGCGATCTACGACACCATCGTCCGCATGGCGCAGCCGTTCTCGCTGCGCCACATGCTGGTCGACGGCCAGGGCAACTTCGGCTCGGTCGACGGCGACAACCCCGCGGCGATGCGCTACACGGAGATCCGCCTCTCCAAGATCGCGCACGAGATGCTCGCCGACATCGACAAGGAGACGGGCGACTTCGGGCCCAACTACGACGGCGCGGAGAAAGAGCCGCTGGTGCTGCCGAGCAAGCTGCCGAACCTGCTGGTCAACGGCTCGTCGGGCATCGCGGTCGGCATGGCCACGAACATCCCGCCGCACAACCTGAACGAGGTCGTCGACGCCTGCCTGCACCTGCTGAAGAACCCCGACACCACGATCGACGAGCTGATGGAGATCGTGCCGGCGCCGGACTTCCCCACCGCCGGCATCATCTATGGCCTCGCGGGCGTGCGCGAGGGCTACCGCACCGGCCGCGGCAAGGTGGTGATGCGCGCCAAGTGCCACTTCGAGGACATCGACAAGGGCGCGCGGCAGGCGATCATCGTCGACGAGATTCCCTACCAGGTGAACAAGAAGACGCTGCTCGAGCGCATCGCCGAGCTCGTCCACGAGAAAAAGCTCGAGGGCATCAGCCACATCCAGGACGAGAGCGACAAGTCCGGCATGCGCGTCGTCATCGAGCTCAAGCGCGGCGAAGTCGCCGAGGTGGTGCTGAACAACCTGTACAAGCAGACGCAGCTGCAGGACAGCTTCGGCATCAACATGGTGGCGCTGGTCGACGGCCAGCCGAAGCTGTGCAACCTGAAGCAGCTGCTCGAGATCTTCCTCGAGCATCGGCGCGAGGTGGTCACGCGGCGCACGGTGTTCGAGCTTCGCAAGGCGCGCGAACGCGGCCACGTGCTCGAAGGGCTGGCCGTCGCGCTGGCCAACATCGACGAGTTCATCGAGACCATCAAGAACTCGCCGACGCCGCCGGTCGCCAAGGCCGCGCTGATGGGCAAGAGCTGGGACAGCTCGCTGGTGCGCGAGATGCTCGCGCGGGCCGAGCGCGAGACCCCCGGCGGCCGCGAGGCCTACCGCCCCGAAGGCCTGCCCGCGAGCTACGGCCTGCAGCCCGACGGGCTGTACCGCCTGTCCGACGAGCAGGCGCAGGAGATCCTGCAGATGCGGCTGCAGCGGCTCACCGGCCTCGAGCAGGACAAGGTGATCGGCGAGTACAAGGACGTGATGGCCGAGATCGCCGACCTGCTCGACATCCTGGCGCGGCCGGCGCGCGTGACGACCATCATCGCGGAGGAGCTCGCGGCACTGCGGCAGGAGTTCGGCCAGACGAAGCTCGGCGCGCGCCGCAGCGTGGTCGAGCACAACGTGCAGGAGCTCGGCACCGAGGACCTGATAACGCCGCAGGACATGGTGGTCACGCTCAGCCACGCCGGCTACGTGAAGAGCCAGCCGCTGGCCGAGTACCGCGCGCAGCGTCGCGGCGGACGCGGCAAGCAGGCCGCCTCGACCAAGGAAGACGACTGGATCGACCAGCTCTTCATCGCCAACACGCACGACTGGATCCTGTGCTTCAGCAACCGCGGGCGCGTGTACTGGCTCAAGGTGTGGGAGGTGCCGCAGGGCGGCCGCGCCTCGCGCGGCAGGCCCATCGTCAACATGTTCCCGCTGCAGCCCGACGAGAAGATCACCGTCGTGCTGCCGCTGACCGGCGAGTTCCGCAGCTTCCCGGCCGATCACTTCGTGTTCATGGCGACGGCGCTCGGCACGGTGAAGAAGACCGCGCTCGACGAGTTCAGCAACCCGCGCAAGGCCGGCATCATCGCCGTCGACCTCGACCCGGGCGACTTCCTCATCGGCGCCGCGCTGACCGACGGCAAGCACGACGTGATGCTGTTCTCCGACGGTGGCAAGGCGGTGCGCTTCGACGAGGACGACGTGCGCCCGATGGGTCGCACCGCGCGCGGCGTGCGCGGCATGGCGCTGGAGCCGGGGCAGAACGTGATCGCGATGCTGGTGGCCGAGGACGAGTCGCAGAGCGTGCTCACCGCCACCGAGAACGGCTACGGCAAGCGCACGCCGATCACCGAGTACACGCGCCACGGCCGCGGCACCAAGGGCATGATCGCCATCCAGCAGAGCGAGCGCAACGGCAAGGTCGTCGCCGCGACGCTCGTGCGCCCGGAAGACGAGATCATGCTGATCACCGACAAGGGCGTGCTGGTGCGCACGCGCGTGGCCGAGATCCGGGAGCTCGGCCGGGCCACGCAGGGCGTCACGCTGATCGCGCTGGACGACGGCTCGACCCTTTCGGGGCTGCAGCGCATCGTCGAGAACGACGCGAACGACGACGCGGCGGAAGGAGCCGACGAGGGCGGCGCGAGTTGAGCGCGCGCGGCCTGGCGAGGGCGTGCGCGACGGACGTGCGTGAGAGAATCGACCGCACGCCATGACTGAGCCCGCAAGCCCGACCGACGCCTCGCTGCAGGACCTGCGGCGCCAGATCGACGCGGTCGACCGCGAGTTGCTCGCCCTGCTCAACCGCCGCGCGTCGCTCGCGCGCGAGGTCGGCGAGATCAAGAAGCGCGAAGGCTCGGTCGTGTTCCGCCCCGAGCGCGAGGCGCAGGTCATCGACCACCTGAAGGCCGCCAACCAGGGACCGCTGCGCACCGACAGCGTCGCGCCGATCTGGCGCGAGATCATGTCGGCCTGCCGGGCCCTCGAGACACCGACGCGCGTTGCCTACCTCGGCCCGGCGGGCACGTTCAGCGAACAGGCGGCGCTCGGGTTCTTCGGCTCGTCGATCGTGCGCGTGCCGTGCGCCAGCATCGACGAGGTGTTCCGCTCCACGG
>CAZFET010000050.1:2707-15453 GCA_964517545.1 uncultured Burkholderiaceae bacterium | reverse complement strand
GCGCGCCAGGACCTGTGGATCATCGAGCAGATGGGCCGCCGGCTCGGGCTGCCGTGGCATTACTGGCACGACGGCGACGGCGACGGTCGCCTCGCCGCCGAGGCGCCGGTGGCGCGCGTGTACGAGGAGATGCGCGCCGGCATGGCGCCGCTGGCCGGCGTGCCGTGGCGGCGCCTCGTGCGCGAGGAGGCGGTGGTCACGCCCGCCGCGCGCGAGGACGAGCCCGGCCAGTCGGTCGTGTTCGACGACCACTTCCCGACCGCCGACGGCCGCGCGACCGTGGTGCCGACCGCGTGGCGGCCCGGCCCCGAGGTGCGCGACGACGCGTACCCGTTCGTGCTGACCACCGGCCGCGTGCTGGAGCACTGGCACACCGGCGCGATGACGCGGCATGCGACGGTGCTCGACGCGATCGCGCCGCTGCCGCTGGCGACCTTGCACCCGGACGACGCGGCCGCGCTCGGCATCGCCGACGGCGCCCCGCTCGAGCTCGCCACGCGCCACGGCGCGGTGCGCGCGGTCGCGGCACTGAGCCCCGAGGTGCAGCGCGGCCAGGTGTTCATGCCGTTCGCGTACTGGGAAGCCGCGGCGAACCGTCTGACCGGCGCGGCGCTCGACCCGGTGGCCAAGATCCCGGGCTTCAAGGTGACGGCCGTGCGCGTGGCGGCGGCCGCCGCGCCGGCCTGAGACTCAGGCCTCGAGCGGCAGCCCGACGTAGTTCTCGGCGAGCGCGGTCGACGCGGCGCGCGAGCCGACCAGGTACTCCAGCTCCGCACGCTGCATCTTCTGCCCGAACGCGCCGGTGTCGGGAAACTTGTGCAGCAGCGAGGTCATCCACCACGAGAAGCGCTCGGCCTTCCAGATGCGGCGCAGGCAGCGTTCGGAGTAGGTGTCGATGCCTGCGCTCGAACGCTCCTTGAAGAACTCCACCAGCGCGCGCGACAGCACGCCGACGTCGGCCGCCGCGAGGTTCAGCCCCTTGGCGCCGGTGGGCGGCACGATGTGCGCGGCATCGCCGGCGAGGAACAGGCGGCCGAAGCGCATCGGCTCGGCCACGAAGCTGCGCAGCGGCGCGATGCTCTTCTCGATCGACGGGCCGGTCACCAGCGACGCGGCGGCGGCCGGGTCGAGCCGTCGGCGCAGCTCGTCCCAGAACGCGTCGTCGCTCCATTGCCCGACCTTGTCGTCGAGCGAGCACTGCACGTAGTAGCGCGACAAGGTGTGCGAGCGCATCGAGCACAGCGCGAAGCCGCGCTCGTGGTTCGAGTAGATCAGCTCGTGCGACACCGGCGGCGTGCGCGACAGCACGCCGAGCCAGCCGAACGGGTAGACCTTCTCGAAGGTCGTGATCGCGCCCGGCGGCACGCTGGCGCGGCACACGCCGTGGAAGCCGTCGCAGCCGGCGATCACGTCGCACTCGATCTCGTGCGTCTCGTCGCCCTTGCGGTAGCGCACGCGCGGCCGCTCGCCGTCGAAGTCGTGCACCGACACGTCGGCGGCCTCGTAGACGGTGGGCAGGCCGGCCGCCCGGCGCGCGTCCATCAGGTCGCGCGTCACCTCGGTCTGGCCGTAGACCATCACGCGCTGGCCGCCGGTCAGCCCGGCCAGGTCGATGCGGTGGCGCGCGCCGCCGAAGCACAGGTCGAAGCCGTCGTGCGGCAGACCCTCGCGGTGCAGGCGCGCGGCGACGCCGGCCTCCTCCAGCAGCTCGACCGTCACCTTCTCGAGCACCCCGGCGCGGATGCGCCCGAGCACGTACTCCGCGCTGCGCTGCTCGACGATGACGGCGTCGACGCCGGCCTCGTGCAGCAAGGCGCCGAGCAGCAGGCCCGCGGGCCCCGCCCCGACGATCGCGACCTGGGTCCTCATGGGCGCTGGCTCCGGCGGCCGGTCAGACGCGCTCGAGGATCAGCGCGATGCCCTGGCCCACGCCGATGCACATGGTGCACAGCGCGTAGCGGCCCTTGATGCGGTGCAGCTGGTTCGCGGCGGTGGTGGCCAGCCGCGCGCCGCTGGCGACCAGCGGAGGGTCCAGCGCGATGGCGCCGCCAGTGGGGTTGACGCGCGGGTCGTCGTCCTTCAGCCCGAGCTGGCGCAGCACCGCCAGGCCCTGCGCGGCGAACGCCTCGTTCAGCTCGATCACGTCGATCTGCTCGAGCTTCAGGCCGGTGAGCTGCAGCACCTTCTGCGTGGCCGGCGCCGGGCCGATGCCCATGATGCGCGGCGCCACGCCGGCGGTGGCCATGCCCACCACGCGCGCGCGCGGCGCGAGGCCGTGGCGGCGCGCCGCGTCCTCGCTGGCCAGCAGCAGCGCACACGCGCCGTCGTTCACGCCCGAGGCGTTGCCGGCGGTCACGCTGCCGTCGGGGCGCACCACGCCCTTCAGCCTGGCCAGCGCCTCGAGCGAGGTCTCGCGGGGGTGCTCGTCCTTGGCCACGACGACCGGGTCGCCCTTCTTCTGCGGGATCGTCACCGGCACGATCTCGGCGGCGAAGAAGCCGCTTCTCTGCGCCTCGACCGCCTTCATCTGCGAAGCGAGCGCCATGCGGTCCTGGTCCTCGCGCGAGATGCCGAAGTCGGCGGCGACGTTCTCGGCCGTCTCGGGCATCGAGTCGACGCCGTACTTCGCCTTCATCAGCGGGTTGACGAAGCGCCAGCCGATGGTGGTGTCGTACACCGCGTTGGCGCGCGAGAACGCGCTCTCGGCCTTGGGCATGACGAACGGCGCGCGGCTCATGCTCTCGACGCCGCCGGCGATCATCAGCTGCGCCTCGCCGGCGCGGATCGCGCGGGCGGCGCTGCCCACCGCGTCGAGGCCCGAGCCGCACAGCCGGTTCACGGTGGCGCCGGGCACCTCCTGCGGCAGCCCGGCCAGCAGCGCGGCCATGCGCGCGACGTTGCGGTTGTCCTCGCCGGCCTGGTTGGCGCAACCGTAGATCACGTCGGTGACGGCGGCCCAGTCGACGCTGGCGTTGCGTTCCATCAGCGCGCGGATCGGGATCGCGCCGAGGTCGTCGGTGCGCACGCTCGCGAGCGCGCCGCCGTAGCGGCCGATGGGGGTGCGCACGGCGTCGCAGATGAAGGCGTGGGTCATGGGGGGCTCCGTGGAAGTTCAGTCGATCAGCGGCACCGCCGTCACGCGGCGCAGCTCGTCCAGGCTCAGGCCGTCGACCTTGTCGATCACCTTGAGGCCTTCGCGGGTCACGTCGATCACGGCGAGGTCGGTGTAGATGCGGCTCACGCAGCCGATGCCGGTGAGCGGATAGGTGCACGCGGGCACGATCTTGCTCTCGCCCGACTTGGTCGTGTGCTCCATCATCACGTAGGTCTTCTTCGCGCCGATGGCCAGGTCCATCGCGCCGCCGACCGCCGGAATGGCGTCGGGCGCGCCGGTGTGCCAGTTGGCGAGGTCGCCGCCGGCCGACACCTGGAAAGCGCCGAGCACGCACACGTCGAGATGGCCGCCGCGCATCATCGCGAAGCTGTCGGCGTGGTGGAAGAAGCAGCCGCCGGGCCGCAGGGTCACGGGCTGCTTGCCGGCGTTGATGAGGTCGAAGTCCTCCTCGCCCGGCGCGGGCGCGGGGCCCATGCCGATGACGCCGTTCTCGGAGTGCAGCACCACCTCGCGGTCGCTCGGCAGGTGATTGGCCACCAGGGTGGGCAGGCCGATGCCGAGATTGACGACCGCGCCGTCCGGGATGTCGCGCGCCACGCGCTGCGCCATCTGCTCGCGGGTCCACTTGTTCATCGCGCTCGCCTCCTCAGGCCGCCTGCCGGAATCCGCCGGCCGTGGTGGTCGTGCGCGCGACGGGCACCACGCGCCGCACGAACAGCCCCGGCGTCACCACGCACTCGGGGTCGAGCGCGCCGAGCGGCACGACCTCGTGCACCGTGGCCACGGTGACCTTCGCCGCCATCGCCATGATCGGGCCGAAGTTGCGCGCGGTCATGCGGTAGGTGAGGTTGCCCCAGCGGTCGCCGCGCTCGGCCTTGATGAGCGCGAAGTCGGCGTGGATCGGATGCTCGAGCACGTACATGCGCCCGCCGATCTCGCGCGTCTCCTTGCCCCTGGCGAGCTCGGTGCCGTAGCCGGTGGGCGTGAAGAAGCCGCCGATCCCGGCCCCCGCGGCGCGAATGCGTTCGGCCAGATTGCCCTGCGGCACGAGTTCCAACTCGATCTTGCCGCTGCGGTAGAGGCGGTCGAAGTGGTGGCTGTCGGCCTGCCGCGGGAACGAGCAGACGATCTTGCGCACGCGGCCGGCGGCCAGCAGCGCGGCGAGCCCGGTGTCGCCGTTGCCGGCGTTGTTGTTGACGATGACGAGCTCGCGCGCGCCTTGCGCGATCAGTGCATCGATCAGTTCGTTGGGCTGCCCGGCGGTGCCGAAGCCGCCGATCATCACCGTGGCGCCGTCGGGCACGTCGGCCAGCGCCGCCTCGGCCGTCGGCACGATCTTGTCGATCATGGGGTGTCTCCTGCGCGCCCAGAGTTCATTATTAGAACTCAGGTTCGATTAAGGAACAGTGTAGGCGCGATGCTGCGTCGCCGCAAGCGCGGGCGAGCGGCGCGCAGGGTGTCTCGGGGAATCTGGGTCGCGAGCCCGGGCAGCGAGTCTGGGCAGCGAGTCTGGGCGGCGAGCCAGGACGGCGAGTCGGGCACCGAGTCGGGCCGCGAGTTCTCGTCGCGGGTGTCGGTGCCGCGCCGACGCGGTGGTCGACGACGCGCGGCACCGGCCGAGCGCCCGGACTGAGAGCCTCGACCGAGCGCGCCGGCCGAGCGCTCAGGCCTCGCGCTCAGGCCTCGCGCTCAGGCCGCGCGCTCAGGCCGCGCGCTCAGGCCGCGTGCTCAGGCCGCGTGCTCAGGCCGCGCGCTCAGGCCGCGCGCTCAGGCCGCGCGCGCCATCTCGTCGCTCGCGAACACGGCGCCGAAGCGGTTGCCGAGGAAGTCGGCCAGCGCCACGTCTTCCTGCCGCACGAAGCCGGCGTGCGGCAGGCGCCCCTGCGCCAGCAGGTCGACCATCGCGCAGGCGCTCGAGGCGGTCGTGATCTGGATCGCACTGCGGAGGCGGCCGTGCAGCGCGTGGCTGTAGACCTTGCGCGCCCAAGTGTCCTGCAGCAGCCGGCCGTCCTTCGTGCCGCTCGCCGTCACGAACACGATCACCACGTCCTGCATCGTCGCCGGCAGCGCCGACTCGAGGATGTCCTTCAGCACGTCGCGCCGGTCCTTCAGCCGCAGGTCGTGCAGCAGCGCCTTCATGATCGCCGCGTGGCCTGGGTAGCGGATCGTGCGGTAGTTGAGCGTGCGCACGCGGCCCTGCAAGGTCTCGGCGAGGGTGCCGAGGCCGCCCGAGGTGTTGAACGCCTCGTACTGCACACCGTCGAGCGCGAACTCCTCGCGCTCCTCGAGCGCGGGCACGGTGCTCAGCCGGCCGTCGACCACGGCCTCGCACGGCTCGATGTACTCGTTGATGACGCCCTCGGTGCTCCAGGTGAGGTTGTAGTTCAGCGCGTTGCTCGGATAGGCGGGCAGCGCACCCACGCGCAGCCGCATGCTGTCGAGCGCGTCGAAGCCGCGTGCGAGCTCGGCCGCGACGATCGACACGAAGCCCGGCGCCAGGCCGCACTGCGGGATGAACGCCGTCGACGCGCCGTCGGCGAGCTGGCGGATGCGCCGCGTGCTGGCGACGTCCTCGGTCAGGTCGAGGTAGTGGACGCCGGCCGCGCGCGCGGCCTCGGCCACCTGCACGGTCAGGTGGAACGGCGCGGCGCTGAGCACGGCGAAGCGGCCGGCCATCGCGGCGCGCAGCGCGGCGGCGTCGGCCACGTCGACCTGCAGCGGCGTGGCGCGCGGCGCCTCGCGTGCGAGCGCGCGCAGCGACTCGGCCGAGCGGTCGGCCACGCTCACGCGGTAGGCGCCGCCGGTCGCGGCCGGCGCATGCGTCAGCAGGTCGGCCACCACCGCGCCGATCTTGCCGGCGCCGATCACGAGCACGTCTTTCATCGCGGTCTCCCGAGGGTGCTGTCGAGCTTTCCAGCGTGCGCGACCGCCACACCGTCCGTCCGCGCCGAGCGTCTCGAAGCCCTCGCGACGACGGTGACGGGCTTCGACGGGCTCGGCCCCGGCGGTGATGGAGGTGTCGTCACGACTGGAATGCTCACTGAACGCCCGCAGTGTCGCCCGACCTGCGGCCGATCGCAGCCCGCAGAGCGACGAATCGGCGGCACAATCCCGACGATTCGCAGGCGTTCCATGAGCACATCGCCGGACACCCTCGACGACACCGACCGCCAGCTGCTCGCGCTGCTGCGCGAGAACGCGCGCGCGCCGACGGCCGAGCTGGCGCGCCGGCTCGGCTTGTCGCGCACCACGGTGCAGGCGCGGCTCGACCGGCTGCTGCGCCGTCGCGTGATCGCCGGCTTCACGGTCGTGGTGCCCGACGAGGTGGAGGCCGCGCTGGTGCGCGCGCACGTGATGATCACGCTCGCGCCCCGGCGCGCCGCGGCCATCGAGACGGCGCTGCGGCGCATTCCCGAAGTGCGCGTGCTGCATTCGGTCAGCGGCCCGTTCGACCTGATCGCGGTGGTGGCGGCCGGCTCGATCGCCGAGCTCGACGCGCTGATCGACCGCATCGGCACGCTCGACGGCGTGGAACGCACCACCTCGGCCATCGTGCTGTCGACCCGCATCGACCGCTGAGCGCGCCGCGCGCCGCGCGCCCGCGCCACGAGCCGCCGGCCGCGACCTGCGTCACGGATCGCGCATCCGATTCAAGTTCTCCGCCGAAGCGGCCGATGAACGAGGCACGCCGCGGCCCGTCGCCGCGCGGCCTTGCCATGAAAGAGATCGCGTCGCTGCCCTACATCGACACCGCCGAGCTGCGCGTCGGGATGTTCATCCACCTCGAGCTGGGCTGGATGTCGCATCCGTTCCCGCTCAGCAGCTTCCGCATCGCCAGCGCCGAGCAGATCGCGACGATCCGCTCGCTCGGCCTGCCGCGCGTGCGCTGGTGCCCCGACAGGAGCGAGCCCGAGAGCGCCGTCGCGCCCGAAGCCGCGCCGCAGGACGGCACCGCGACGCCCGACGAGGCGATCGCCGCGGCCGCCGCGCCGGCCGCCGGCGGCGCGGGCGCGGCAGCGCCGGAGTCCGCCGAGGCGGCCCGGCAACGCCGCCGCCGTGCCGCGCTGGCCGAGCAGCGCGAGGCCGGCCAGCGCGCCGAGCGCCAGTACGCCGAGGCGAGCAAGGCGCTGCGCCAGACCATCGAGATCGTCGGCACGCAGCCGGCGCGGGCGCGCGAGCAGGCGCAGCAGCTCACGCGCGCGATGCTCGACAAGATGCTGGTCGCGCGCGAGCTCAACATCCGGCTGCTGGCCGAAGGCGCCGGCGACCGCGCGTCGGCGCACGGCATGAACGTGGCGATCGTCGCGCTGCTGATGGGGCGCAGCTTCGGCCTGTCGGAGCCCGACCTGATGGACCTCGGGGTCGGCGCGCTGCTGCACGACATGGGCAAGCTCGACCTGCCCGACCGCATCCGCTGGCGCGACGAGAGCTTCACGCAGTCGGAACTCGACTACTACCGCGAGCACGTCGCGCACGGCGTGGCGCACGGCCGCAAGATGGGGCTCACGCCCGGCGCGCTGCTGGTGATCGCGCAGCACCACGAGCAGGCCGACGGCGGCGGCTTCCCGCTGCGCCTGAACATCGACCGCATGAGCGCGGCCGCGCGCATCGTCGCGCTGGTCAACCGCTTCGACAATCTGTGCAACCCGGCGGTGCCGGCCAAGGCGCTGACGCCGCACGAGGCGTTGTCGCTGATGTTCGCGCAGGGCCAGCGCCAGTTCGACACCACGATGCTGTCGGCCTTCATCAAGATGATGGGCGTGTACCCGCCGGGCTCGGCGGTGCAGCTCACCGACGACCGCTACGCGCTGGTGGTGTCGGTCAACTCCACCCGGCCGCTCAAGCCGCGCGTGCTGGTGTACGACCCCGGCACGCCGCGCGACGAGGCGCTGCTGGTCGACCTCGAAACCACGCCGGGCCTGGGCATCCGCCGCAGCCTGAAGCCGCTCGCGCTGCCGCGCGAGGCGATCGACTACCTGTCGCCGCGCCCGCGCCTGGCCTACTTCTTCGAGCCCGCGGCCGAGGCCGGCTGCGAGGAGCGCGACGAGCACGGCGCAGGCCGCGGCAGCCTCGCCGTCGAGGAGCGCGCGGCGTGACCACGACCGCGCCGGCGACCCCGGCGCCCTCGACCGCCTGGCTCGACGCGCTGCTCGAAGCCGTGTGGGTGGTCGACGCGAAGACCTTGCGCGTGGTGGCCGCCAACGCCGCGGCCGAGGCGCTGTTCGGCGTCGGCCACGACGCGATGCTCGACCGCGGCGTCACGTCGCTGGTCGCGACGCCGGAAGACCTGGCGTTCTGGAACGAGGTGCACGCGGGCCTCGAGGACCACATCGTCTCCGACACGCTCGTGCGCCGTGCCGACGGCGCGACCGTGCCCGTCACGCGCCGCGTCAGCGCCGTGCAGTGGGGCGGCCGCCCGGCGTGGCTCGTGGCGATGCAGGACCGCCGCGAGGCCGAGCGCGCCGAGCTCGAGCGCGAGCTGCTGGTGGCCGAGCTGCGCGCGACCCTGGAGTCGACGGCCGACGGCATCCTCGTGACCGACCTCGCCGGCCGCATCCGCGGCTTCAACCGGCGCTTCGCCGACCTGTGGGGCCTGCCCGAGGCGCTGCTGGAGCGGCGCGACGACGAGGCCGTCGGCGCGTGGATGCGGCGCAGCGTCGAGGACGGCGACGCGTACGCCAGGCAGCTCGCCGCGATCCTCGATGCCGCGCTGCTGCAGAGCCGCGACGTGCTGCGGCTGCACGCCGGCCGCGTGCTCGAGCGCGTGACCCTGCCGCAGTGGAGCCGAGGCCGTCCGATCGGCCGCGTGTTCTCGTTCCGCGACATCACCGACACCCTGGCCGCCGAGCAGCGCATCGACGCGCTGGAGCACACCGACGTGCTCACCGGCCTGCCCAACCGCCGCCGGCTCGCCGAGCGGCTGGACTACGCGCTCGCGCTGGCGCGCCGCGACGGCACGCCGTTCGCGCAGTTCGTGCTCGGCGGCGACCGTTTACGGCACCTCAACGAAACGCTCCGCCAGCAGGTCGGCGAACGCGTGCTCGTCGAGGTGGCCGACCGGCTGAAGTCCTGCGTGCGCGAAGTCGACACCGTCGCGCGCCTGTCGGGCGACGAGTTCGCGCTGCTCGCGCACCAGGCCGACGGCGCCGGCGCCGAAGCCGCGGCGCGGCGCGTGACCGAAGCGATGGCGCGGCCGTTCGTGCTCGACGGCATCGCCTTCACGGTGACCTGCAGCATCGGCATCGCGCGCCACCCCGGCGACGGCGGCTGCGCCGACGAGCTGCAGCGCAACGCGCACCGCGCGATGCGCGCCGTCAAGGCCGCCGGCCGCGCGCACTGGCGCTTCCACGAGCCGGAGCCCGAGGTGGACCTGCGCTCGCGCATGCGGCTCGACCATGCGATGCGCCAGGCGCTCGCGAGCGACCGCTTCCGCCTGCACTGGCAGCCGCAGATCGAGCTGGCCGGCGGCCGCCTGATCGGCGCCGAGGCGCTGATCCGCTGGCGCGACCCCGAACTGGGCGACGTGTCGCCCGGCGAGTTCATCCCGGTGGCGGAGGACTCCGGCTTCATCGTCGCCATCGGCGACTGGGTGCTCGGCGAGGCGGTGCGCCAGGCGGCGGCCTGGCACGCGCGCGGCTGGCCGCTGCCGGTGTCGATCAACGTGTCGGCGCTGCAGTTCCAGCAGCCCGACTTCGTCGAGCGCGTCGCCGCCGCGCTGCGCGCCGCACGGCTGCCGCCGGCGCTGCTGGAGCTGGAGCTCACCGAGTCGATCCTGCTGCACGACGCCGGCCAGGCGCTGGAACGCGTGACGGCGCTGGCCGCGCTGGGCGTGGGCATGGCGATCGACGACTTCGGCACCGGCTACTCCAGCCTCGGCTACCTGAAGCGGCTGCCGCTGCAGCGGCTGAAGATCGACCGCAGCTTCGTGCGCGGCCTGCCCGACGACGAGAGCGACCGCGGCATCGTCGGCGCGATCGTCAACCTCGGCCGCGCGCTGAAGCTGAAGGTGGTGGCCGAAGGTGTCGAGACCGAGCCGCAGCGCCGCGCGCTGCAGGAGGCCGGCTGCGACCAGTTCCAGGGCTACCTGTTCGCGCCGGCGCTGGACGTGGCCACGTTCGAGCAGCGCTTCGCGCCGGCCGCGCCGGCGCGCATGCGGCTGGTCAACGGCTGAGCCGGCGGCCTGCCGGTCCGGCGTGCAGGTCCGGCGCGCGGGATCAGCCGGCGACGACGCGCTGCGTCTGCGTGCCCAGCCCGGCGATGCCGAGCGTCATCACGTCGCCGGCCTTCAGGTACTGCGGCGGCTTCATGCCCATGCCCACGCCGGGCGGCGTGCCGGTGGCGATCACGTCGCCGGGCAGCAGGGTAATGAACCGGCTCACGGAGGCGACGAGCTGCGCCACACCGAACACCATCGTGGAGGTGTTGCCGCGCTGCCGGCGCTCGCCGTTCACGTCGAGCCACAGCGCGAGGTCCTGCGGGTCGGGCACCTCGTCGGGCGTCACCAGCCACGGCCCGATCGGGCCGAAGGTGTCGCAGCCCTTGCCCTTGTCCCACGTGCCGCCGCGCTCGAGCTGGTACTCGCGCTCGGACACGTCGTTGACCACGCAGTAGCCGGCCACGTGCGCCAGCGCGTCGCGCTCCTGCACATGGCGCGCGGTGCGCCCGATCACGACGCCCAGCTCGACCTCCCAGTCGGTCTTCACGCTGCCCGGCGGCAGGCGCACCGGGTCGTCGGGGCCGACGATGCAGGTGGTGGCCTTCATGAAGACGATCGGCTCGGTCGGCACCGGCATGCCGGCCTCGGCCGCGTGGTCGCGGTAGTTCAGGCCGATCGCCACGAACTTGGAGATGCCGGTCCAGGGCACGCCCAGGCGCGGCGTGCCGCGCACGAGCGGGAACGCGGCCGGATCCAGCCGGCGCAGCCGCGCCAGGCCGGCCAGGCCCAGGCTCGGCAGGTGCAGGTCGGGGGCGGCCGACGACAGGTCGCGCAGCCGGCCGTCGGCGTCGATCGCCCCGACGCGCTCGCGCCCGTCGGGGCCGAAGCGGACGAACTTCATCCTGGTCTCCTTCTCGGGGGCCGGCGTGCTGCCGTCGCGCCAGCGCCGTCGGCGCGCCGATTGTGCGTGCGCGCCGGCGCGACGCGATCCGCGCTTGCCCCCGGTGGCGGCGCACCTGTGCCTTTTGTAAAGTCCGCGAGGCCATGAATCCGATCACCTCCACCCTCGATCCGCGTCTGTCCGGGTTGTCGACGCCGGTCACGGTGCTGCTGCCCGGCGGGCAGCGCGTCGGCCCGCCGGGCGCGCGCGTCACGCTCACCTTCTCGGACTACGCGCCGCTCGCGCACCTCGCCTCGGGCGAGGTCGGCCGCGTGGCGGAAGACTACGTGGAGGGCCGGCTCGAGATCGACGGCGCGATGCGCGACGTGATCGACGTGGCCGCGCAGCTGATCGGCGAGGACCCCACGCGCGGCGACGAGCCCGCCGCCGCGCCGCTGCGCTGGTGGCGCGAGCTGATGCACCGCAGCCGCTCGCTGGCGCACCACACGAAGGACGCCGACGCGCGGCAGATCCAGTTCCACTACGACGTGTCGGACGACTTCTACGCGCTGTGGCTCGACCCGCGGCGCGTGTACTCGTGCGCCTACTTCCGCGAGCCGGGCATGACCATCGCGCAGGCGCAGGAGGCCAAGCCCGACCACATCTGCCGCAAGCTGATGCTCGCGCCGGGGCAGCGCTTCCTCGACATCGGCGCCGGCTGGGGCGGGCTGCTGCTGTGGGCGGCCGAGCACTACGGCGTCACCGCGCACGGCATCACCTTGTCGAAGAACCAGCACGCGCACGTGAACCGGCTCATCGCCGAGCGCGGGCTGCAAGGCCGCGTGACGATGGAGCTGATGGACTACCGCGACCTGCCCGAGGACCGGCCCTGGGACCGCATCGCCTCGGTCGGCATGTTCGAGCACGTCGGGCGCGCCAACCTCGGCACCTACTTCGCCAAGATCCGCCGCCTGCTCGCGCCCGGCGGGCTGCTGATGAACCACGGCATCACCGCCGGCGGCACGCGCAACGCGCAGCTCGGCGCGGGCATCGGCGACTTCATGGAGCGCTACATCTTCCCCGGCGGCGAGCTGCTGCACGTGTCGGACGTGCTGCGCGAGATGGCCGACGCCGGCCTCGAGGCGGTGGACGTCGAGAACCTGCGCCCGCACTACGCGAAGACCCTGTGGTGCTGGTCGGACGCGCTGGAGTCGCAGCTCGAGCGCGCGCGGTCGGTGACGCGCGAGACCGTGGTGCGCGCCTACCGGCTGTACCTGGCCGGCAGCGCCATGAGCTTCGAGCACGGCTGGATCTCGCTGCACCAGATGCTCGCGGCGCGGCCGACGAAGGACGTGAGCTCGGGCCCGATGCGCGGCGCACAATCGGCGTTCCCGTTCAATCGCGAGTACATGTACCGGTGATCTACAAGTTCAGGTCCAAGGCCGCGGGCGACGTGATCATGCTCGGCCCCACCGGCGATCACGTGCTGCGCGCGATCGGACGCGAGCCCGCGCCCAAGGGCATCTTCGAGCCGGCCGACATGCCCGCCGCGATGGCCGCCATCGAGCGCGCCATCGCCGCCGAGGAAGCGGCGC